>JAUZQH010000225.1 GCA_030951065.1 Mariprofundus sp.
GCAGTGGTCTGTCACATTTGCCAGCACTGCGGCCACTACCGAACACATGGCTGACCTTGAGCCATTGACCATCCGTAGCGTACCTATTGCTGTGAATGACAGCGGTTTTGATCTGTTCATCAACGAACTTCAACCTGATATGGTGCTATTTGACCGCTTCACCACGGAAGAACAATTTGGCTGGCGAGTAGAAAAGAACTGTCCCGATGCCATGCGTGTCATCGAAACCATCGACCTGCATTGTCTGCGGCAGGCGCGGCAGTTACAATTCAGACGCAATCCGGAAGTCGTGCTGCATGTGGATCATACCGACCTGTACAATGAAATCGCCATACGAGAGATCGCGGCCATTCACCGCTCGGATTTATCACTGCTGATTTCAGATTATGAAATGGAACTGCTACGGACACAATTTGCAGTCCATCCCGATATTATTCATCTCTGTCCGTTCATGTTTGAAAAGCAGCACCTCCATCTGTCTTCGCCTTCGTTTGAGGATCGGGCTCATTTTATCAGCATCGGTAATTTCCGGCATGCGCCGAACTGGGATGCTGTACTGTGGATGAAACAACAGATATGGCCATTAATCAGATCCCGTTTACCTGAAGCACAACTGCATGTTTATGGCGCTTATGCACCACCAAAAGCATGGGCATTACATCAGCCGGATCGTGGCTTTCATGTACTCGGACGAGCTGAACAGGTTAGCACAGTGATGCAACAAGCCAGAGTTTGTCTGGCTCCACTGCGATTCGGAGCAGGTATCAAAACCAAGTTAGCCGATGCGATGCTGAATGGCACACCCAACGTGACTACCGGCATCGGTATTGAAGGCATGCAGCATGGTTTGTCCTGGGCCGGCGATATTGCCGATAGCGCCGAAACATTTGCCGATGCTGCTGTATCCCTCTATCTGGATACATATAAGTGGGTTCAGGCGCAAAACAATGGGTTCAGGATAGTTCAGAAGCTGTTTAATGCTCACAGCAATGGTGAGGCTTTAATTCATCGCCTGTTACAGGTGAAGAAAACCCTCGCCTCTCATCGGCAGCAGCATTTCACCGGCTTGATGCTCAAACATCATCATCAGCGCAGTACCGAATTCATGTCCCGCTGGATCGAGAGCAAAAACAAGTTGGCCGCATTGAACCCAAAGGGGTAGCCCGATTGCTTCACATGCTAATGCATAACGAATTGGCTTAAGGAGATGCTGATTTATTGTATCCTGCAAAAATCAGCCCGCTCAGGTAAAAGCGTCGTTTTGCCTTCGCTTACAAATCAAGCACTTATGTGCCTGATTTGGCAGGCCATCCATAGCCTGCGCAGAAGCACTGACACATCAGCGCTTCCTTAAAGAATAAAAGTATGCAGTATAAATGATTGCCGACATTACGCAATTTCACAGCTGCGGCAAGCCTCAACCCTGTGCCGCTGCTATTTTACGCAGGGTGGGAACATCAAGACCCGCCTCATCAGCAATGGATATTGCACGAGCAAGACGAGCCGGAGCAGAGCGCCCCATACAACCATGTTCGGGATCACCATCGAATGCACGCAACATTCCTTTAATCAGGGCGCTGCGGTCCACTTCTTCACCGATTAAATATTCCTGGATATCAAGGACATCACCGGCCACATGACAGGCCAGGTCATGATGGTTCTTCCACAGCTCCCTGACATTGCTTCCTGCTTCCAGACCGGCAATATTGGTAGTAAGAATATAAAGGTTTTTCGTTACCAGTTCGAATAAAAGTTCCTGTTCGCTTTCCAGTACAACCACCGGGATATCCAGTGAGCCCAGAGCCTCTTTGATCAAATCGGCAAACTCTCCATAAACCGGCGAACTGATAACCACTTTGGCATCCATGCCCTTCTTTTTCTCAAACCAGACCGAAATCACCGTTGGGTTTGTCAAGCCGTACCGCTGCCAGTCGCGTGGCAGCAATTCATTTTGCAATAATACCAGCTTGTCGCGCCAGCTATCGGGCAACTGCGCCAGTGTGGCATGCAGATCCTTTTCCGCTACAGCCACCACCACCAGCTCCGGCTCCACCACATCGGCTGCGACCACAGCCATATCCATGTCCCGTGTCACCGGCACCACAGGGTATCCCAGCCGCAAAAACCCACGCGCAAACACAGAACCGATTTCACCGATTCCGATTACCACTACCGGTTTATTCATGTTGAACTCCTCTGCACTTCAATAATACCTTACGCCAGTTTTTTGTATTTCATGCGATGCGGCTGGGTCGCATCTTCACCAAGCCGGCGCCTCTTGTCGGCTTCGTATTCCTGAAAATTACCCTCAAACCATTCGACATGCCCTTCGCCTTCAAAGGCAAGGATATGGGTGGCGACGCGGTCGAGAAACCAGCGGTCATGCGAAATCACCACGGCGCAACCGGCAAAATCCAGTAAGGCTTCTTCCAGCGCACGCAGGGTTTCGACATCAAGGTCATTGGTCGGCTCATCCAGCAGTAACACGTTGCCACCCGATTGCAGCATCTTGGCCAGATGCACGCGGTTGCGTTCACCACCGGAGAGCACTTTCACCTTCTTCTGCTGATCGCCACCCTTGAAATTGAAGCGCCCGCAGTAGGCCCGGCTTGAAACCTCGACGCGACCCAGATAAATCGAATCCGATCCCCCTGAAATCTCTTCCCATACGGTTTTTTCCCCGTCCAGCGCATCGCGTGACTGATCCACATAGGAAAGCTGTACGGTTTCGCCGATGGTCAGCGTACCGGTATCAGGTTTTTCCTGGCCGGTGAGCATGCGAAACAGGGTTGTTTTACCGGCACCGTTGGCGCCGATAATACCGACAATACCGCCACGGGGCAGGTTGAATGACAGATTCTCAATCAGCTGTTTGTCACCGAATGCCTTGCCGATACCCTCGGCTTTGACCACCGTATCGCCCAACCGCTCCGCCACCGGAATGAAAATCTGTTTGGTGGCATTGCGTTCCTGCACTTCCCGGCTGGCCATCTCATCAAAGGCCTTCAATCGCGCTTTGGACTTGGCATGCCGCCCTTTGGCACCGGCGCGTACCCATTCCAGCTCGTGCTGTATGGCTTTCTGACGCGAAGTTTCCTGTTTTTCTTCCACAGCTAACCGTTTCTCTTTCTGTTCCAGCCAGCCGCTGTAATTGCCCTCGAACGGAATACCGCGCCCGCGATCCAGTTCCAGAATCCAGCCGGCCACATTATCGAGGAAATAACGGTCATGCGTCACCGCCACCACAGTGCCCGGATAATCATGCAGAAACCGCTCCAGCCAGGCGACCGATTCAGCATCCAGATGGTTGGTCGGTTCATCGAGCAGCAACATATCCGGGTTCGACAACAGCAACCGGCACAGCGCCACCCGACGACGCTCACCACCGGAAAGTTTACTGACATCGGCATCCCAGTCCGGCAAACGCAGCGCATCGGCGGCGATATCCAGCTTGCGGTCCAGATTATGTCCGTCGCCTGCTTCTATAAATGCTTCCAGTTTAGCCTGTTTGGCTGCGATAGCATCAAAATCGGCATCAGGCTCGGCATAGGCTGCATATACCGCATCGAGCTCCGCCAATGCATCTTTCATCGGCTGTACTGCCTCTTCGACATTGCCCCGTACATCTTTTGTTTCATCCAGTTCAGGTTCCTGCGACAAATAACCAATGCGAATACCGGGAGCGGGGCGCGCCTCACCGAGAATATCGGTATCAATTCCGGCCATAATGCGCAGCAATGTCGATTTACCGGAACCGTTCAAGCCCAGCACGCCGATCTTGGCACCGGGCAGGAAGGACAGATAAATATCCTTGAGGATCTCTTTTTTGTTGGCAACCACCTTGCCGACACCCTGCATTGAATAGATATATTGATAATCGGCCATCGATGCCTCCATAGAAAAGTACAGCGCAGCATATGGGGAATCCGGTCGGATTCAAGCAACGGCCTTGACCGCCGCATTTCCTTCATCCCCCACGGAATATTCTCTCTCGCAACCTGATTCGCATTGCTTCGATGGATCCCGGCAACACTCTCCTGATGCGCTTCGTACCTTTCGTGGTTAATATGCCGGCCTTCACGGGGGAAATAACATGTCCACAGAATTCAAAGATCGTATTATTCTTGTCACCGGTGCTTCTGACGGCATCGGCCAGCATGTTGCCGCAGCATTGGGTGAAGCAGGTGCCAATGTCATTGCGCTGGCTCGCAATGAAGACGGCCTGCAACAAACACAGGAGCGCATTGAATCATTCGGCGGTCGCTGCCTGTGCATCCCGTTCGATCTGATGAATTTTGATGATTACGGGAAACTGTTTTTATCATTGAAAGATCATATCCCACATCTGGACGGTCTGGTGCATTGCGCCGGTTCGATTGATCGCTGCACGCCACTGCAATATGTCAAAACCGATGTGTTCAGACAGATGCTGGATATTCACCTGACTGCGCCGAATATGTTGACCCAGATCATGCTGCCGCTGATCAAACGCGCCGAAGCGGCTTCGATCATATTCACTACTTGTGAGATGGTCGATAAAGATCAAAATAATTTCCATGCCTATGGCTTTGCCAAACGGGCTTTGGCCTATGCCGCAGCCATGTGGCAGGCCGAGCAGTTGGATAAGCCCTATCGCTTTAATGCCCTGAATCCGGGCAATGTACGCACCGAGTTATTCAAGCGCGCTTTCGGTGGCACGCATCCCAAAGAAGTTCCAGCGGTTAGTTCTGTCGTACCGGCTTATTTATATCTGCTATCCGATCAATCGAAAGACTTGCGCGGTCAAACCATTCACGCCCGCGATCTGGATATCGGCTAGTGAAGCGCTGATGTGTCAGTGTTTCCGTGCAGCCCACGGACGGGCTGCCAAATCAATCACGCAAGTGCTTGATTTGTAAGTAAACACAAAATCGCATTCTTGTATTTGCGGACTGATTACAGGCAGGATACCTTTAATCAGCATCTCCCAGGGCATTCTACTCACCCCTCATCCTTACAAAAAAGAGCTAATCGCATCGAGGTCTTCCAGCGCAGCATTGAAATCATAGGCCGCCAGATGCTGGCGCAGTGCCGACAAATGCGCTGTGTATTCGCTTCCGCTCAATGCGGCACTCAATTCATCTATCAGATCCACAGCATCTCCATTACTATCCTCCAATAGCAAGCGCATCCGGTTGATCAAAACCCCGGCAGCTTCGACATCCACTGTTTGTTCCCCTGACCCGTTGGGCTGGCTGCGTTCACGCCAGTTGCCAATGCCTTCAATGACTTCATTCAGCAATAATTCTATGGCAGATAGCAACTCAGGTTCAACCGCTGACTCTGACCTCAGGGCTGACTCCAGTATTGCGACTTTATCCTGTAGCTTGTTGGCGCCAATATTGCCAGAAACACCCCTTAACGAATGTGCCAGCTGTACAGCCAGCTGCCTGTTTTCGGATGCCAGTGCATCACGAATACATTTCAGGCTATTCGCCTGTGTATCATGGAACTTGCACAGGATATTCCGGTAAAGTTCAGTGTCGCCTGCCACCCGCTTCAAACCATCGGCAACATCAATACCGGACAGGCCGGTGAATTTCAGCATATCCACCGCTGGCGACAGAGCTGCCGACAAGCGTTCTGCTGTCTTGATCTGCGATTTTCTTATCCAGCGTACCAGCGTACTGTACAGCTTGTCCGGATCAATCGGTTTGGCGATATGGTCGTTCATACCGGCCTGAAGGCAACGTTCACGATCACCGGGCATGGCATTGGCGGTCATGGCAATGATAGGCAAATCACGGAAATTTTCATCGGCACGAATTAAACGGGTCGCCTCCAACCCGTCCATGACCGGCATCTGCATATCCATCAGTACACCATCAAATGCATCCGCCCGAACTGCTTCTATTGCCTGTTTACCGTTATGAACGGTTTGAAAACTGATGCCCGCCCTGGCCAGCAGCCCTTCTGCCACCTGCTGGTTAATTTCATTATCTTCCACCAGCAACAAACGAACCCCGTGCAGTGATTGCATAACATCGGGTGTCAATTGCTTTTCAGTCTGTATCACAGCAATCTCATCATCACAACCCAGGGCAAAACGAATATGAAAATGGAACCGACTGCCTTTTCCGGGAGTGCTCTCGACACCTATTTCACCCCCCATCAGTTCAACAAGCTGCTTGCAGATAGCAAGCCCGAGACCCGTACCGCCATAATTGCGCGTGATGGATGTATCTGCCTGTGTAAACGCCTGAAAAAGATTTGTCTGCTGTTCCGCAGTCATGCCAATACCTGTGTCGGTGACGCTGAAACCGAGTTCGATCTCCGAATCTGTCTTCTCAATCACCTCAACCGTAAGCTTGACCTGCCCGTGTTCGGTGAATTTCACCGCATTATTGACCAGATTGAGTAACACCTGCCCCAGCCGCATGGAATCGCCATGCAATGGTGGCAGATCAGACGGACAATTAAACTCTAAATTCAGCCCTTTGGCACTGGCACTGAGAGCATTGACACTCTCGACATTAGCCAGTACCGCATCCAGATAAAAATCCACAGGTTCAATAGTCAACTTTCCCGCTTCAACCTTGGAAAAGTCGAGAATATCATTGATGATCACCAGCAATGTCTCCGAAGCTGTGAGAATCTTGTTCAGATAATCACGCTGTTTCTCATCCCGGGACATATCCAGCGCCAGGTAGGCCATGCCGATAACAGCATTCATCGGTGTGCGGATTTCATGGCTCATATTGGCCAGAAAATCACTTTTGGCCTGTGCCGCTGCCAGAGCCCGGTCTCGTGCTTCTGCCAACTGTCGGGTACGTTTCTCCACCTTTTCTTCCAGAATATGGCTATGATCTTCCAGCTGCGCGTAGGAATGTCTGAGTGATTCAGCCATTTCCTCCAAAGCAGCCACAAGCAGCCCGATCTCATCATCGGTGCGTGTGCTGATATGGGCTGTGGCAGAAAAGTTGCCACTGGCAAGTTCGTGGGAAAAATGAACCAGTTTCTGAATCGGATCTGTCCATCTGCGGGCAAAATAATAGACTGCCAATGCCCCAAGGATCAGAAATAAAACAGCTGTCAGAATAGCTCGAATGAGAGCGCTCTTGATTTCGGCATCGACATACCGTTGCGACTTGGCCAGCAACTCATTCTGTGCATCCAGTGAGAAACCCAGACGCAAGACGCCCCACTGCTGCTGCTGAACCATGATAGGAACCACCATTTCCATAAAAGCATGGCCGCTTATATCAAAATGGTGATGCATGGTTTTATGCTGACCGGCAGCAAAATCTGAAACCGATCCGGACAGGATATGCTGCTTGAGCGCTTGATCAAGATTGGCACCAATAGCCACCCTGGGGGCATCGCCCTGCATGAGAATCACATAGCGTAAATCCTCGATATCCCTGACTACATCCTGCAGAAATTCATTCACCAGAGCGAGCCGATGTGTCGAAATAAGATTCTGGACGTGTCCGGACATTTGACTGGCAGCCTTTGCCGCTTTTTTATTCATTTGCTCGTCAAGAAAAGAGCTGTGCATCGCCAGTGCCCCTTTCAAGCTGTCTCGCTGCGCTGTTACCTGCAGCAGCGTTAACAGCACCACGATGGTCACAATCATACCGACCATCGCTACCATCAACTTCCAGCGTATACCCCGGTAGATCACTTTTTCGCTCATTGTTTCAGTCTTATTCATATTCCTGATACGCCCTTAAATCCTGCAATCATTATGTGCAGTCTCCGGATCATCGGGGCTTCTGACAAGCGTCACCATACAGCAAGCATAGCCTGTTTACCCCAAGCCTGAAGCAATCTCCTGTTTTCAATACAAGTTAACCGGAATTGCATATCAATGCAGCAGCCCTCTTGTTTGTGCCTTTGCCAACAGCGTAATCACCACTTCAATGCATGGATCATGCCGGCCAGGCGTTCGACTAACGCGCATGGACTTTTTCCACCCCATGATATAAAGCAATAGCATGGCGTGGAAAAATCATGCAGGCGCGTTGTTTATTTCATATTAACGTGAAAAACGCTGAAGAGCCTCAATCAGTTTCCGGGCAGGGCCGCCAATCATGCCTTTGTGCTCAAACAGAATTTCCCGGGCGCTCAATGACTTACCATAATAGCCGCGATTGTAATCGCTCAATGAATTGAGTTTGGCCCCCTCCAGCGACAGACCGGCAAACAGCCCCCTGCTGCGGGAATAGGACCACACCTCTGTCTTCAGCTCGATATCGGTACCCGCCTGCGCCTTGCGGCCAACAGGCCCGGCTGCAACCGAGGCATCTGCACCAAGTTTGAATTCGTTTCTCAACATGGCTTTCAATCCGCGCTCACTGCGAATCAAAAGCACCAGATCGGTGGACTGGGCACCGATCTGCCAGCCGACAGAACCCGCCGCAATGGAAAAAAATGCCGGTGCTGACCAGCGATTATGCCGGACATCATGATGCAGAATCACTCCCCTGCCATATTCGCCACCAAACACAAAGCCGGCTTTTACCACGCCGGGGAAAATTGCCACGCCGGCAGACTTCCCCAACAGATCACGCGGGATGCCCTGGTCCGGACTGTCCATAATCTCGTTAATCACTTCAGTGGCATCGGCCACCTTGTCACGGGCATCAGATGCATCATCAGCCAGAGTCGGCAAGGCAACAACAAACAGCGAACACAACAATATCGGTACGGATGGGAACAGACGTAACATGATAACCTCCTTGGCGAATCAATCCTTCTATGCACTATTATAGCAGATTCAAATCTATAATCCGGCTCAATCATAAAGACTACGGGTTAACCCGGGGTAGGCCGCACAGAAATACAGCGCTATGCTACGGCCATGTCCTCTACAGTCGATTTCTCGGTTCGCTTTGCCGGACTCAAGCTGCAAACACCATTGGTCTTACTTTCCGGCTGCGTCGGTTTCGGTGACGAGTATACCCGCATCGAAGGATGGGATAATCATGATGTCGGTGCTGTGATTCTGAAAGGTACGACACTGGAGCCGCGCATGGGCAATGCGCCCCACCGCATCTATGAAACACCATCCGGCATGCTCAATGCCATCGGCTTGCAGAATCCGGGAGCACGATATGTGGTGGATCATATCCTGCCCGGATTGCCGCATACCGAAACTCAGTTTTGGGCCAACGCCAATGGGACCAGTCCCGAAGAATATGCCGAAGTTGCCCGAATATTCGATGACTCGCCCGTTACGGCCATCGAAATCAATATCTCCTGTCCCAATGTCAAGGAAGGCGGCGTGCATTTTGGCAACGATCCGGCTATGGCGGCGCGCGTCGTAGAAGCGATGCGTCCGATGACCAGCAAACCCCTGATTACCAAGCTGTCCCCGAACAGTGCCGACATTGCGGAAACCGCACGTTATGTCATTGAGGCGGGAACCGATGGGTTGTCCGTGATCAATACGCTGGTCGGTATGGCGGTTGATATCGAACGGCGCACACCGGTCATCGCCAATGTCTCCGGCGGCCTGTCCGGTCCGGCCATTAAACCGGTGGCACTGTGGAAAATCCATCAAACCCGCACCATTGCTGCCAAACACGGCATACCTATTCTTGGCCAGGGCGGTATTACATCTGCCAAAGATGCCATTGAATTCGCCATTGTCGGTTCCGATGCCATTGGGCTCGGTACCGGCCTGTTCTATGAGCCGCTATTATGCAAAAAAATACTGGATGGTATGGCTGAATATCTCGAAAAGCATCATATGACCACCTATGCCGAGCTTGCAGGAACACTTGTCACGTCGCACTAGCTCTCTCCTTCTGAAGCAGCTGTGTTATTTCTTCATCACATATCTGTTTCTCAGCTCGAGCGCCGGGGCGGGCACCTTTTCCGTTATCGGGCAATCCCGCTGGGTACATGTGGCGTACGTATTCGATGGCGACACATTCCGCACCCGAAGCGGTGAGAGAATACGTCTGCTGGGCATCAACACGCCGGAAGTCGGACATGACAAACAAGCCGAACAACCCTATGCCAAGCAAGCCAGGCTCCGCCTGATACAATTGATTATGGGAAAATCCGTGCAATTACGTTTGGACAAGGAGAAACGGGACAAATACGGCCGCACACTGGCACATATCTACTTACGTGATGGCCGATGGATCAATAATATCATGGTAGCTGAAGGGCTGGCACAGGTTTACATTTTTGCACCAAATTTCTACCGCGCTGATGCGCTGCTACAGTCTGAATCGGTGGCCCGGAATGATATGCGCGGATTATGGAAATCTTCGAGATTCCGGGTTCTGGATGTTTCCGACATCTCATCCAGTCATATAGGCATGTTTCGCCTTGTGCGGGGTTATGTGAAAGACGTGCAAAAATGGCGTTTCAAAACAGGAAAGCTGACTGTCAGCGTGCCCAGAAAATTCCGCCGGTGGTTTACTCCGGCTGATCTGCCGCACCCTGGTCAGAAGGTACTGCTTCGTGGCGTCATTCGCACCTCGACCAGCGATCGTCTCTACCTGGCATTACACTCGCCTTATGATATCGAACAGGTTCCCTGAACGGCCGGTATGGGATAGACGGTTTCAAACCGGCATTATAAAATATTCGCGTCCGGGAGGCTGCATATGAAATCACAACATCGGACTGTTGCCATTGCTCGTTTTTCAGCATTTCTTTTGCTGGTACTCTCCGCCTGCGCAACCAATCCGGCCACCAAATCATCCGACTTTGTTATGATGAGCGAAGAACAGGAACTGGCGCTTGGGCAACAGGCAGCTGCCGAAGTCAGTAAATCGCTGCCACTGCTGGATGCAAAAGACCCACTGGTGCGTTATGTCGACAGTGTCGGCCAGAAGCTTGCCGCAGCATCCGACAGACCGGAGCTGTTTTATCGTTTCCATGTTGTCGACAATGCCGACATCAATGCCTTCGCCCTGCCCGGCGGTTATATCTATATCCACCGGGGCCTGCTCATCCACATGAACAGTGAAGCCGAGCTGGCAGCCGTACTCGGACACGAGATCGGGCATGTCACAGCCCGCCATGCCGTCAAACAATACTCCAAAGCTCAGGCTTATCAGCTCGGGGCAATGATCACTTCGATCTTTCTTCCCATACCGCAGGGCGTTTCGACGCTTTCCAATCTGGTTGCCATGGCTGTCATCCGGGGTTATGGCCGTGAAGCCGAATTGCAGGCGGATGAATTATCGATACGTTATTTAGCCCGTGCGGGTTACAACCCCAATGCCACCATCGGCATTCTGAAGACATTGAAACGCCTCGAAGATATTGATGTACGCGAAAAGAAAGATGCCGGTGACAAGGTTGAAAAATATCACGGTGCTTTCTCCACCCACCCCGAAACAGAACAACGGATTAGGGAAGCAGTTTCCAGGGCTTCGATCAATCAGGTCGAGACCGGCCTTATCAGACACCAGGCCATGCTGTCTGCAGTCGATGGTTACCCGTATGGTGACAGTGCAGAACAGGGTGCTGTTGTCGGTCAACGGTTTCTGCATCCTGACCTCGGGATCCAGCTTAAATTTCCGGAAGGATGGGTGATCACCAATACACCGGCCTCACTGCAGGCACGCCTGCGGCAAAAGGATGTCTATTTTCAATTACAACTCAAGGAACTGAGAAAACGCCAGTCCGCCGCTGAAGTATTGCGCAGCATATTTCCCAGCCGCCATCTGAAAATGCTCGATCCCGGCACACAGTCCGGCATGCCTTTTGCGCATGCTGAAGTGCGCATGTCGGCACCGCATGTCAGCCAGGCCATGATCGATGCCTATGTTTTCCTCAAGGGAGATCAAGCCTTTATGCTGGCGATGTGGAGCAAACGTGATGATTTTTCCCGTTACACCGGTGATTTCTCCAGCATTGCACGCAGCTTTCGCGATTATGACAGCAAACGAGACGGGGACATCCCACGCATTACACTGCATCACTGGCAAGCGAATGACAGTTGGGAAAAACTGGCGGCAACAAGTAATCAGGTCCTTGGCCGGTTTACAGCTGACAAACTGGCCGCACTCAATGGTATGGATATCACCGAACACCCGCGCACAGGAACTTTAATCAAAACCGTTCGATAATCTGTCAGTCGGGCTTTTGATCATCCTCACGCGCAACGCATGGCACATCAGCCAAAAGAGCCGCAGTCATCTGCTGCATGTGGGCCGGGAAAAAATGGCTGGCGCCTTCAATGGCATGGAAACGGATATTTGCCTTTCCTCTCACACTGGCTGCTACCTGCTCAAACGGTACGATTTCGTCAGCCGTGCCGGAAACCACCGTGACAGGCCGGGTCTCGCCCTGCATAAAAGCAAATGACCACAGATTCACAGCCGGTGCCACGGCAAACATATGCGACACCCGCGCATCATGCCTGGCCGCCTGCAAGCCGGCGTAACAGCCAAATGAAAACCCGGCCAGCCACAGCGCCGAATCCGGATGCTGCTCATGCAGCCAGTCCAGTGCAGCGGCCGCATCATCCGCCTCGCCCCGCCCCTCATCCCATTCACCTTCCGACTGCTCCACGCCGCGAAAATTAAACCGCAGCACTGAACAACCCGCATCTTCAAAGCAGCGTCCAATCCAGTACACCACCTTGTTACGCATGGTGCCACCGTATTGCGGGTGCGGGTGACAAACGACAATAGCCGGCTTCTTCGCCTCACCCGGTTGATAGAGAGCCTGCAGAGCCCCGACAGGGCCCTGAATGTTGATGTTTTGATGCCGGTGCCTGTTCAATCAAAAAGTCCTGCGTATTGCTGTTCGGAAAAGCCTACCTCAATCTTATCATCGACGATGAGTACAGGGCGTTTAATCATCGACGGGTTTTCACACATTAACATGATTGCCCGCTCACGATTGAGCCCCTCTTTCTCCACATCCGACAATTTGCGCCAGGTTGTACCGCGCTTGTTCAACAACGCTTCCCAACCAAGTTGCTCAACCCAGTGGCTCAATTGTTCTGCATCAACACCATCTTTTTTATAATTATGGAATCGGCAGGGGATAGCATGGCTGGACAGCCAGGCCCTGGCTTTTTTAATGCTATCGCAATTGGGAATACCATACATCGTCACTACGGGTTTCATGTTCTGCACCTTTGCCTTTTTCCATGCTCATATTATTCAGGGATGCATTGATTCCCTCAGGATACAATCAATTAACAATTCTCCGGAAAGGAGAATATCAATTCTCCTGTTCCCGAATAAACGCGAAAAACTCCTCTTCACCATCCGATTTGATCGGTGTCACAACCATTTCAATGGAAAACTCAAAACCATCCTGGTGGAGCGCCTGGGTGCGTACCGGTTTATACAACCATGGCCCGATACTGTCCTGTTGATAACGCCGTACACCCTGATGATGATCCTCACGCAAACGAGCAGGAATGATAACATCAAGCTGCTGCCCTATAATCTGGTTCCTGGGCCAGCCGAACAACGCTTCTGCGCTCCGGTTCCAGCCGGTAATCACCCCGTTTCTATCCATGCTTACATAGGCATCGTAGGTGCAATCAATAATCTGATGCAGCCGTTCGCTTTTTTTGCGTAACTTCTCTTGCAATTGCTGCTGATGGACAACGGTTTTCCGGGCATGGAGCCCAAAACCGATAAACATGACTGAAATAAGTGTACGCATCCATATTTCATCCGGATCAGAACCGAGCAGGTTCTCCAAAAAACTGCCTTGTCCAAAGATAAAATCATGGACCAAGGCTTCGGCAGGCCAGTATAAAACCCCCACCAGAATCCCCAAATGCGCCAGGTTTAATCGCTTCAGCATGAGACCTCCTGAAATCATCGACGTTCCATGGTCAGATGCGGTCAATATGACTTTGCATCAGTCCGGATGCAATGCAAATTGTGCAAACAGCTGCCGGGATGAGACAGTCTCATCCAGATAGAGCCGCTGAAGGTGCAGATCAACCGGCTGATCCAGCTGGCCGGACAGTATGGTATGGAAAGTATCATGCCCCAGCAAACTCAACTGTGTGGTTAAAAACAGATAATCGAGCACTCCGTCGGCAACCAGCGTGCGGTGCACCTCAGGCCCGGCAATCATATAGGCACTGCGAAAGCTCTGATCGATCAACAACCGCCGGAGCTGTTTCCCTTCGACCCGCTCCCTGCCTGCACCCAGAACTGTCAACCCCATCGATTCCATGCGTCCGATCTGAGCATCACCCGCCCGTTCGCTGGTACAGATAATCACACGCCTGTCCTGCACTTTTTCCAGTGCCGCCGCCGGGATATCCAGCGAGTTGGAAATCACTATCACATCCGGTTGATCTTTCAGCCCGTGCTGTTGCCGCCATTCGCTCAAATCGTCATATTCCGGCGCACTGCCCACCGGCAATAAGTCCTGAGCTTTGCCATCAGCAAGCTGGCGAAAATAACGCGCCGATGTCAGCATCACATCGGATTGCGCTGCCAGTTCCTGATACAGTCGCCAGTCACGTTTGTTTGCAATGGCTTCCGGCACGACAAATTCAGCCGAGTCGTCATCTCGAAGCGAAATACGCCCATCCACACTGGCAATATAATTTGAATAGAT
Organism: Mariprofundus sp.; assembly: GCA_030951065.1. Classification (GTDB taxonomy): domain Bacteria; phylum Pseudomonadota; class Zetaproteobacteria; order Mariprofundales; family Mariprofundaceae; genus Mariprofundus. The sequence goes on from JAUZQH010000225.1 coordinate 14,551, forward strand.
CAGCACATCACCGACAGCCGCCTGTTCACACAGGTTCAGTTCCAGATAGAGTCCTTTCAGAGCCCGTTGCCGTTGCGCAATCGGATAGAGTTGCAAAATGTTATCCATATCGGTAATCCTATAGTGAAAATCGGGCTAGCATAGCTTCAAAAACCAGACCCAAAAAAATGCTGATACATTCAATGCTTCCATGCAGTCCATGCGCGTTAACATGAAAAAACCATGTATAGCGACTCGGCTGTTTTTGTGTCCCTGCAAGGCGTTTCGAACGCCATATCCTTCGAACACAGGCGCGTATAATGCAGCAGGACGGAAAAATTCCACCCCCGCAGGGTGATGCACGAAACGGGCCATGCAGCGTTACTCATCGTTTATTTGGATTCAGCAACAATGCTCCTCACGCCTTGCCTGGACCCATTTCGGACAGTATCGCTTCGGCTGGATTTTATGTGAACAGGCCCTAGGGTTCCGTCATGTCTGACATTGCCACAACCATTGCAGTTAAACTCATTCAACGCGCCTCGGTCACCCCCGATGACAATGGCTGCCAGAATTATATCGAATCACTACTGGCCCCTCTCGGCTTTGTGCGCACCTGTGTCGATACCGGCGGTATCACCAACAGTATCTATGCGCGTCCGGGCGAGTTAGACGGCACACTGGCCTTTGCCGGTCATACTGATGTGGTGCCGACAGGACCGGAAGAACAATGGGAACACACACCATTTTCGGCCGACATCGTGGATGGTATTCTGCATGGTCGCGGAGCCCAGGATATGAAAGGTGCCGTGGCCTGCTGGATTGCTGCAGTAGCCAAACTCTGTGGCGAATACACGCCCATGCCCACCATTCAGCTGCTGATTACATCTGATGAAGAAGGTGATTCGATTGACGGCACTATCCGTATAGTCGAATACATGCAGGCCAATCATTGCCTGCCGGATGCTGTCATCGTTGGTGAACCCTCCTGCTCGAGAAACGTTGGCGATACTATTCGCCGGGGTCGTCGCGGCGTGGT
>JAUZQH010000226.1 GCA_030951065.1 Mariprofundus sp.
TGCATGTTTTTATCACTGACATAACGATTGAAAAAAGCGGACAGGATTCCCTGAATCGAATCTTCATCATCAATGATTAATGCTTTAACTTCCATGTTGACCCATCCCCTCCCTGGAATAACGCAGGCGCACTGTTCTAGCTGATTGTGGCATAGTCATGCAAGCGTGCCATGATATTTCAGGGCGCGCTATAGTAAACTGTCCGGGTTAACGCGGGCGTTATTGAAGCGCACCCCCCAATGCAGATGCGGACCGGTCGCCCTGCCTGTAGCACCCACTTCACCGATTTTCTGACGGGTTTCAAGCCAGTCCCCCTTGTTGACCGCTATCGATTGCATATGTGAATAGACGGATACTAATCCGTTTCCATGTCCGATAGCTACCGTTTTACCATTCAGGTACATATCAGCCACCAGCAGCACACGCCCGGCCAGCGGTGTTTCAATCACAGTGCCGGCAGGTGCGGCAATATCAATGCCGGAATGTGGAGAACGGGGCTCGCCATTGACGTATCGCTGGGCACCAAACGGTGTTGATACGATACCTTTGACGGGTCTGCCGCTCATTTTTACATCAGGGTTGGCATCCACTTTCTCAATATAGGTGGCTTTCAGTGCTTTTACCTCGGTCCGGATTCGAGACAGGGTGTTTTTATCAAAAACAGCCATCTTCTTTGTTACTTCGATATGGGAAATGCGAAATGTTCCTTTGGTGACCTCGAGAAAATCATTGGCAATGGAATCTTTTGCTGATTTCCACATAATATTGTATTTGCCCGGTTTCTTTTTCAGATCAACCCCGATCCAGCCACGCCACGCCCCATGCCCCAGTGATTTGAGCGGCCAGCTTTTGCCAAAACATGTCAGCTCCAGTTTGTCGCCGGCATACGTAGTTTCCACGCTGACAACATCGCCCTGTATGCCAGTCCATGTGGTTGCGAAGGCCGTATTGATGCAGAATAATAAAGCCGGGATGAGGCAGATCATGGTTTTCATGCTGATTTCTCCTGAATTGATTTCACGGTTGTTGTGGCTGTCCCATCGCGGAAATGAACAAACAGGCTGTCACCTGTTGTCAGTTCTGACACATGTGTAATTAATCGTCCATCAGCCGTATAACTCATATTGTAACCGCGTTCCAGAACACGGGTAGGGTCCAGCTCTCTGAGTTTTCCCGATGACACATTCAGCTGTTGCCGTTTCAACTGAATGTGATGTGCCTGCGCTTTTAATTGTGCGCTGATGTCGGCCAGTGACTGTTGCCTGTTTCGTAATAACAGGAGCATGTTTTGATGTAAATCCATGGATGCCCTGGTCTGAAGCAAGCGCTGGTGTTGCAGTTGTTGGGTCGGATGCAGTGGTGCCAGCCGTTTTTCCAGCAAGCGTAGTGGCATACGCAATTGTGTCAGAGCGACATGGGCTGCATGTTCGAGACGTGATTGCAGTTGCCCGACACGATGGTGATGTGAATCGGTGTGCCGTAGCCATGCATGGGTTTGACGTTGTATCAGTGAGGCCTGATCCCGGCGCATTTGTAGCAGCCGTTGTCTGAGTTGTTGGTTCAGGGCTGCGAGTTTTGGCATACGCTTGCGCAATTCATTACTTGCCGGGCAGCAGATTTCAGCCGCATTGGAGGGTGTGGCAGCGCGAATGTCAGCAGCCAGATCGGCCAGTGTGGTATCGATTTCATGTCCGATACCGGAAATAACCGGAATCGGGCAGTCCACGATTGCTTTGACAACAGTTTCATCGTTGAAGCACCACAGGTCTTCGATACTGCCGCCGCCGCGTACCAGCAGAATAATATCGGGCGGCCTGTCCATGGCAGTAATTTTCCTGATCGCTGCGGAGATGCTTGCAGGAGCTGTGGTTCCCTGCACCAGTGCCGGTGCCAGTGTGATCTGTAACCATGCCGGGCGGGTGGCCAGTACTTTTTTAACATCCTCGAAAGCCGCTGCTGTAGGCGAGGTAACAATTCCGATGTGTTGCGGCAGAGGGGGAATGGGCTGCTTGCGCGCGATATCGAACCAGCCTCGTCCGGCAAATTCCTGTTTGCGACGTTCAAATTCTGCCGCCAGTTTGCCGAATCCGGCTACTTCAACGCGACTGACCACCAGCTGGTAGGAACCACGCGGTTCATAGAGACTGATGTGACCGCTGAAGACGAATTCCCCACCTTCTTCCGGCAGGTTTTTCAACCGTAAAACGGTGGATCGCCAGATTACAGCGGAAATAGCTGCATGGGCATCTTTAATGGTAAAATAGAAGTGGCCGGATGAAGGCCGGGTCAGGCGGGATACCTCACCTGAGACTTCTACTTTGGCAAAACCGGCCTCCAGCATTTGTTTGATGCGGGCTGTCAGCTCGGTAACGCTTAGCGGGTTTCTGTCTGTATCTGCGAACATACGATATGATTGTCGTATGTTCGCAGAGGGTCAATGCCTGGTTATCGGAATATTAGACAGAATCACTGGCTCAGAAGTTCTCAACGGCATCAGCCATGTCGTATTCGCAGATCTCGGGTTCATACGGAGTGTCCATCAGAAATGCAATATCTGATAACGAAATATGTGGATTCATCTGTGCAATCGTTTTCATCACTTTATGTAAATCCAGGCTGGTGTCTGTGTTATTTTCATCCATGATTTTCTATCCTCCAATTTGATGGGGGGGAACGTATGCAGCTATTATGACAAAGGTATGGCACGGGGATGTCATGGTGATGTCATAGAAACAGCGTGGAGGGACGATAAAAAGCAAGTGGGCGTGTGTTATATTTACTGCTATATTTTTATGGTAGTCTTTTGGCCTTATTCATTCGGTCTTCCTGTCTGTAAAAAGGAGTAACTGTTGAGCGAAAGCGACATTAAAATGTTGGAAAATAAAAAATATTATCTCAATCGTGATTTAAGTATGCTGGAGTTTAATCGACGGGTGTTCGAGATGGCCTGTGATTCAACAGTTCCGCTGCTTGAACGGTTACGTTTTCTTTGCATTTGCACCTCCAATCTGGATGAGTTTTTCGAAGTGCGTGTTGCCATCCAGAAGCAGCGTGTTGCCGTCGGGTCACTGCGTGTGGGCGCGGATGGCATGACTGCGAGCGAAACATTGCAATGCATTCATGAGCAGGTGAGAGCGCTGGTTGCGCAACAATATGAAGTACTCAACAATGATCTGATACCGGCCATGCGCGATGAAGGCATCAGTTTTTTACACCGTGCCGAATGGAATGAAGCGCAGCAGGACTGGATTCGAAAATTTTTCAAACGTGAATTATTACCCGTTTTGACACCAATTGGTCTGGATCCCGCCCATCCGTTTCCGCGCCTGCTCAACAAGATTCTGAACTTTATGGTTGAGCTCGATGGCAAAGATGCATTCGGGCGCGAATCGCATTATGCCATTGTACAGGCACCGCGATCATTATCCCGGATGATTCGATTGCCTGAAGGTGTGGCAACATCGGAACATTGCTACGTTTTCCTGTCATCTATTATTCATGCGCATGTCGGCGAGCTGTTCCCGGGCATGACAGCCAAGGTCTGTCACCAGTTTCGTATCACACGCAACAGTGAACTTGATGTCGATGATGAACTGGACGATTTGAAAGAGGCGATTGCCGGGGAGTTGCTGGAACGACGGTACAGTCAGGCTGTACGTCTGGAAGTATCCACCCGGTGCCCGGCTGAACTGTCTGACTTTTTGTTGAATCAGTTTGGTCTGGCGCATGAGGATTTGTATCAGGTGGACGGGCCGGTCAATCTGTATCGCATGGCTCGAATCTGTGACGAGGTAGAACGGCCCGATCTGAAATTTCCGGTTTTCAAGCAGGGAATACCGGAGAGGTTGAAAGTCGAAGACAGGGATATGTTCAGGATTATTCGTCAGGGTGATGTGCTGATGCACCATCCGTTTCAACGCTTCGATCCGGTAGTTGAAGTGCTTAAACAGGCCGCAGTTGACCACAATGTGCTGGCAATCAAGCAAACGCTTTATCGTGTAGTGCCCGAATCACCGATTGTCGATGCTCTGGTCAGGGCTGCCCGTGCCAACAAGGAAGTTGTGGCTGTCATTGAATTGCGGGCACGTTTCAATGAAGAGGATAATATCGGTCTGGCCAATCGTCTGTCGGCTGCCGGGGTGCAGGTTGTGTACGGTGTGGTTGGTTACAAAACACATTGCAAAATGATGCTCATTGTGCGTCGTGAAGGCCGTAAGATGCGGCGTTATGTGCACCTTGGCACGGGCAATTATCATACCATTACGACGCGATTCTATACCGATTTTGGAATGCTCAGCTGCGATGAGGACCTTGGCGAGGACGTGCATCGGGTATTCCAGCAGCTGACGGGTATGGGGAAAGTATCCAAACTC
>JAUZQH010000227.1 GCA_030951065.1 Mariprofundus sp.
ATGGCCTTCTTCCGGAGGAATATCTACAATCAGTACAGCATCAGCGCCGGCATCTTGTGCTTTTTCAGCGAACGTTTCAAACCCCATGGCGTAGGGTACATTGGCGTAACCCATCAGCACAATACCGAGATCAGGGTGGGTTTCGCGTACGGATCTGGTTAACGCAAAAACATCGTCGATATGCACGCCGGCTTTCAGTGCGCGTTCGCTGGCGGCCTGAATCACCGGTCCGTCAGCCATAGGATCAGAAAAGGGCATGCCAATTTCCAGAATATCGGTTTGATCAGCCAGCGCCTGAAGCAGTTCCCGACTGGTGGCAATATCGGGGTCACCAGCTGTCAGGTAGCCAATCAGTGCAGCGTGCCCTTCCTGCTTGCAGCGCTCGAACACGTTGGATAATCGTCTATTCATGATTCATTCTCCAGCCAGCCCAGATGTTTGAATACGGTATCCATATCCTTGTCACCACGACCGGAGAGGTTGATCAGTACGATCTGGTCAGCATCCATTGTTTTGGCAATTCGGCCGCCGGCAGCCAGTGCATGGCTGGATTCGAGCGCCGGGATGATACCTTCGCTGCGGGTCAGCAATTGCAGTGCTTCCAGTGCTTCATCATCAGTGGCTGCATCCAGTTGGAGGCGGCCTTCCTCCAGCATGAATGCAAGTTCCGGCCCGACACCGGGATAATCAAGTCCGGCAGAAATACTGTGTGTTCCCATCACTTGCCCTTCTTCATCTTCCAGTAGAAATGTCAGATTACCATGCAGAATGCCGGCTTTTCCTGCTGCCAGTGATGCGGCATGTTTACCGGTAGATATCCCGTAACCGGCAGCTTCTACCGCTACCAGCCTGACCGATGCATCATCGCGGAACGGATGCAACAGCCCCATCGCATTGGAGCCTCCACCGACACAGGCTACAGCGACATCAGGCAATCTGCCGGTCTGTTTCAGGATCTGTGCCCGTGCTTCCTGACCAATCACGGTGTGAAACTGGCGTACCAGCAAGGGATAAGGATGTGGTCCGGCCGCTGTGCCAAAGATATAAAATGTGTTTTCACAGCTTGCCACCCAGTTGCGCAGTGCCTCGTTGACCGCATCTTTCAATGTTGCAGTGCCGGAATCAACCGGGATGACATTGGCTCCGAGTAACCGCATACGCAGCACATTCGGCATCTGCCGGGCCATATCCTCACGGCCCATATAAATATCGCACTCCATGCCGAACATAGCTGCGACTGTCGCTGTGGCAACGCCATGTTGCCCGGCACCGGTTTCGGCGATGACACGCTTTTTGCCCATGCGCCGGGCCAGTAGCCCCTGGCCGATGGTATTGTTGATTTTATGAGCACCGGTGTGGGTTAAGTCTTCCCGCTTCAGGTAGATTTGGGCGCCGCCAAACTCTCTGGACAGACGTTCAGCGTGATAGAGCGGCGTGGCACGGCCAACATAATTTTCCAGCAATTGCAGGCGTTCAGCATGAAATGCATCATCATTCCATGCCTCGAAAAAAGCTTCTTCGATTTCCTTCAGCGGCTGCATCAGCGTTTCAGCTGCAAAGCGGCCGCCAAAGCGACCGAAGTGTCCGCCTGCATCAGGAGCGTGTTTGATTTCCAGGTCGTACATGGAAGCAAAATCGGTATATTGACATGATGCGCTCACAAGGGCTCCTTGTTCAGGTGTTATTCACTGCGTTAACGAAGATACGCATTTTTTCGGCATCCTTGATGCCCGGGGATAATTCAACGCCGGAGGATACATCCAGTGCGAACCATTGGCGAACCGACAGGGCTTCGTGGACATTGTCGGTATTAAGTCCACCGGCCAGCGTCAGAGGATAATCGTGTTTGAAGCCCTGTAATAGCGACCAGTCGAAAGCGTTTCCGGTACCGCCGTAGACACCGGCGGGGGCTTTGGCATCGAGCAGTAGCGGGCAGTTAAAGCCGGCGGCCTGTTTCAGATCCTCCGGGCCGGCTACCGCAATGGCTTTCAGCACGCGCCGTCGCTGTGCTTCGCAGAAACCGGGGGTTTCATCACCATGCAGCTGAATGACACCCAGTGGTACGGTTTGCAGTATCTCGGCAATGTAACCCTGTGTCGGGTTTACAAACAAGCCGACAGCAGAGACGAAGGGGGGCAACTGACGGATGATAGCTGCAGCTTTCTGTGCTTCGATATAACGCGGTGATTTCTCATAAAAGACGAATCCAACTGCATCTACTCCCAGTCTGGATGCTTCCAGAGCATCCTCCAGACGGGTAATGCCGCAAATCTTGATACGTGTGCGCGCTTTGTTTTGTGTTACTGGCATGGCTGTATTCTAGGGCGATGCTGATTTATTGCATCCTGTAATAAATCAGGGAGAAAAGAGAAAGGCGTTATTTTTTTCTTTTCTTTATGCATCAGACGCATGCGAACCGGACTTGATATCACATATCCTGGCGTTCATCTGTCTGCGATGTTGTATCCGGTCCGGGTGTCTTGCCCGGTTGTGGCGGTCCATATACAGGGTATACGGATGCTCCGGGTTTTTCAGGGCTGCCAAGGTTCTCTGGCGCATCCAGCCCGGCTTCCCTAAACTTCGCCAATGGGCACAGTGATGAATACCTATGCGCGGTTTCCCCTCACGCTGGTGAGAGGGAGAGGTTCGCGCGTCCGGGATGACAACGGAAATGAGTATCTGGATTTTATATCCGGTATTGCCGTCAATACGCTTGGCCATGCTCATCCTCAGCTGACAGCAGCATTATCCGAGCAAGCCGGTACGATGCTGCATTGTTCTAATCTGTTCCATATCCCGAAACAACAGCAGCTGGCTGAAAAATTGACCGCACTGTCCGGGCTGGGAGCGGCATTTTTTTGTAATTCCGGGGCTGAAGCCAATGAGGCTGCGATAAAACTGGTCCGCAAGTACTTCCATGACATGGATTCACCCAGGCGTACGATTATTTCCGCCACCGGGTCATTCCATGGGCGATTGCTTTCCACGCTCACGGCAACAGGTCAGGATAAGGTGAAAGTTGGCTTTGACCCGTTGCCACCGGGTTTTTTACATGTGCCGCTCAATGATATAGAGGCGTTGAAGCAGACTGTGAATGAGCAGACAGCAGCTGTGCTGCTGGAGCCGTTACAGGGTGAAGGTGGTGTCAATATTGCAGATGTGGCCTATCTCCAGGCGGTGCGGAAACTGTGCGATGAATTCGGGTTATTGTTGATTCTTGATGAGGTTCAGACCGGTATTGGCCGGTGTGGCTCCATGTTCGCATTTGAACAGGCCGGGATTGTGCCGGATATTCTGACACTGGCCAAAGGTTTGGGCGGTGGTGTGGCCATAGGGGCGATGCTGGCTACGGATACTGTATCTGCTTCATTCGGGCCGGGCACACACGGTTCCACTTTTGGCGGTAACCCGCTTGCCTGCACAGCGGCACTGACCGTGCTCGATGTGATAGAATCCGCCAGCTTGTTATCCAATGTTCAGCAGCGGGGCGAGCAGCTGAAACAGGGTTTGCAGGATATGGCATGCCGCTTCCCTGTTATCCGGCAGGTGCGCGGACAGGGCTTGCTCATTGGTGCAGAATTGAATGTAGAAGCGGCGCCATTGATAGCTGCGGCCAGGGATAAGGGGTTGTTAATACTGATGGCGGGGCCAAATGTGTTACGTTTCCTGCCGCCTTTGAATATTAGTGCAGATGAAGTGGATGAGGCGCTGACAATCGTTGGTTCAGTATTGGAGAGTAGGCTGGAGGGTGGGGGATGAGACATTTTCTGACATTGCTGGACGTATCACCGGATGAAGCAAGATATCTTCTGAAACGTGCGGCCAAGATCAAACGTAAATTAAAGGAAGGCAAAGCGTACCGGCCACTGGAAGGCAAGACGTTGGGTATGATTTTTGACAAGGCCAGCACACGCACTCGCGTTTCTTTTGAAGCCGGCATGTTTCAGCTGGGTGGTCATGCCCTGTTTCTGCATTCCGACACCACCCAGTTGGGGCGTGGTGAGCCGATTGCAGATTCGGCACGTGTGCTCTCCAGCATGGTTGACGTCATTACCATCCGCACCTTCGGGCATGATGTTTTGCAGGAGTTTGCCAGGTATTCAAAAGTGCCGGTGATTAACGCCCTGACCGATTTGACCCACCCCTGCCAGATTCTGGCCGATGTGCTGACCTATGAGGAACACCGGGGATCGATTGAGGGCAGAACCGTAGCCTGGATTGGTGATGGCAATAATATGGCACACTCATGGATCAATGGTGCGGTGACATTCGGCTACAGGTTGAAAATAGCCTGTCCGGACAATTACCGGCCGGATGAGAAAATGCTGGAGGCTGCACGTGTTCTGGGTGCGGATGTATCTCTGAGCGACGACCCTGTTACGGCTGCATACAAGGCTGATCTGGTTACTACGGATGTCTGGGCCTCCATGGGTCAGGAAGAGGAACAAGCTGAGCGCGAGGAGGCCTTTGACGGATTCTGTGTGACGGATCGTGTCATGGCTCATGCCCATGGTGATGCACTGTTTATGCATTGCTTGCCGGCCCATCGGGGTGAGGAAGTTGCAGCCAGCGTAATTGATGGGCCACAGTCGGTGGTGTGGGATGAGGCGGAAAATCGCCTGCATGCCCAGAAGGCACTGCTGGAATTTTTGTTAAAATAAAGCGTAACTGTTCAGCCCATCCCTGACTTGTCCGTTGCCTGCGTTAGAAAATGCTCACTTACACGAGTAAGCTTCGCTTTTCTGCCTTGACCTCAAACAAATCAGGGGCAATCTGAACAGCTACGAAGGTTACATTGAATTTAAGATTAAAAGAGGATTTTTAATGTCTGATGTAAAAAAAGCGGTACTGGCTTATTCGGGGGGGCTGGATACCTCCATCATCCTGAAATGGTTGCAGGATACCTATGATTGCGAAGTGGTCACATTCACGGCTGACCTCGGTCAGGGTGAAGAGGTGGAAGAGGCACGTGCCAAGGCGAAAGCCTGTGGTGTTTCTTCCATATATATTGAGGATATCCGTGAGGAGTTTGTGCGCGATTATGTCTTTCCGATGTTTCGCGCCAATGCCATTTATGAGGGTGAATATCTGCTTGGCACCTCGATTGCCCGCCCGCTGATTTCCAAACGTATGATTGAAATTGCCGAAGCGGAAGGGGCAGATGCGGTGTCGCATGGCGCTACCGGAAAGGGCAATGATCAGGTGCGTTTTGAGCTCGGTTTTTATGCTTTGAAACCGGATGTGAAAGTGATTGCACCGTGGCGCGAATGGGATCTGGTATCACGCAATGACATGCTCGATTTTGCAGAAAAACATGGCATCCCTGTTGAGCGCAAGCGCGAAGGCTCCAAGTCACCTTATTCAATGGATGCCAATCTGCTGCATATCTCTTACGAAGGTTATGATCTGGAAGATCCGTGGTGCGAGCCATCTGAATCGATGTGGCGCTGGAGTGTTTCTCCGGAAGATGCGCCGGATGAAGCGGAATATATCGAGTTGAGCTATCAGGGTGGTGATATTGTTGCGATCAATGGCCAAGCCATGACGCCGGCGACAGTGCTGACCGAGTTAAATCGCGTAGGAGGCAAGCATGGCATTGGTCGCATCGATATTGTTGAGAATCGATTTGTTGGCATGAAATCACGCGGCTGTTATGAAACACCGGGCGGTACGATCATGCTCAAGGCTCATCGTGCGATTGAGTCGATTACGCTTGACCGTGAAGCAGCACATTTGAAAGACGAGTTGATGCCACGTTATGCCAAGATCATTTATAATGGTTACTGGTTTGCGCCGGAACGCGTGATGTTGCAGCAGGCAATTGATGCATCGCAGGTCTGCGTGAATGGTGATGTGCGTCTGAAATTATACAAAGGCAATGTCGATGTGGTAGGTCGTCGCTCGGATGATTCGATGTTTGACGAGCGTTTATGTACCTTTGAAGATGATGAAGGTGCGTATGACCAAAAAGATGCGTCCGGGTTTATCAAGCTCAATGCACTGCGCTTGCGCATGAATAAACTGATCAATCAATAAAGGACAGGAGAACGGGATGACTGAACAGGGGTATGCTAAACAGATTCGTATATTACACAGCCTGCTGGCGCTGTGCATGCTTACGCAAATTGCCATTGGCGAGTTGATGGATGTGCCTGAAGTTGAGGATGTTCCGGCTGTTGCCGGGATTCATCTAATCATGCCGGCCTATGCCCATGAGGGACAAAAACATCCGGCCGGTATGCCGGTGGAAGAGACGCTTGGCTTTGAGGTGCATGAAATACTGGGGCTTACAATTGCCGGCCTGATGCTGATTCGTCTGATGCTTGCCATGACCTCGTTGCCCGGCGCCAACTGGCGCGAACTGGTGCCATGGGCGTCAGCTGATGGACGCAAGCAGTTAAGGCATGAAATCAAGGTGCAGATGGCCGGGTGGAAACAGGGTAAACTGGCTCCGCCTGAAGATGGCGAAGCAGTTGCCCGCTGTGTGCATGGGTTTATTTTACTGGCTGGCCTTGGTATGGGGGTCACGGGCACCGTGTTGTATTTTGGCTGGAGCCAGACCACGCCGCAAACCGATTTGATTGAGCTGGTTGCAGAGACGCATGAATTGCTGGTTGGTGGACTGGAAGCACTGTTAGCTGCTCATATTCTGGCGGTAATCATGCATCAGCGGCAGGGCCACAATATTATTGCGCGGATCAAGCCAACGGCCTGATTTTGTGTAAACAGACAGGAAGGCACGGGATGATCAGGGGGCGTATATGATCAGGCATCACAAGATACTGGTTCCAACAGACTGCTCGGATCAATCCACTGAGGCGATACGGCGAGCCGGAGTTCTGGCGGAAAAATTCGATGCAGAAATTCATCTGCTGTATGTGATGGAGCCTTCCATGTATTTTGAAATGGATATGGTGGCAATCCCGCCTATGGATGATGTTGATAACACAACGCAAAAAGGTGTCTTCCGGCGCATTAAAGCGCAGGTGGCATCGTTTGATTTCAAGCTTATTGTGCACATGAAAGAATCTGTTGGTGATCCGGCACGGACCATTTGCCAGTTTGCAGAATCATTGCCTGCCGACCTGATTGTTATAGGACGCCATAGTGAAAAGAGTACATTTGCACATATGCTGATGGGCTCCTTTGTGGAGCGGGTTGTTGCACATGCACCATGTTCAGTGCTGGTTACCGTGCCGCATGGTTTGATCGGAGATGAGCAGAACTGACAGGGGTTACGGCACAGGCCACGGGTGGCTTGCCAAAACCATGTGCGTAAGCACTTGATTTGTAAGCAAATACAAAATCGCATTTTTGCATTTGCGGACTGATTACAGGCAGGATGCCTTTAATCAGCATCTCCTTAACTGCAATCACAAACTGACCATCGCAGGAATTCACGGCTTTCAATCCGGTTCGGGTGTTTAAAGAACAATTTGCTGTCGCCGGATTCGATCAGGCGTCCATCGCACATGAAGATGATTTTTCCGCCCAGCCGTTTTGCCTGCTCAATGTCGTGAGTGACGCACAGGACAGGCATGTTCTCTGACAGCTCAAGCAGCGATGCCTCAATGAACTGTCTGGAGCGAGGGTCGAGTGATGCGGTTGGCTCATCAAGCAGCAGCATGTTTGGAGAAAGCATCAGCGCCCGGGCAATGCACAGGCGTTGTTGTTGGCCGACAGACAGCGTAGCGGCCTGATCATGCAGACGATTTTTCACTTCATCCCAGAGCGCAGCCTGTTTTAAAACCTTTTTGATGCGGTTTTCCGGCATGTGGTTGCGATCTTTTCTGCTGAGTCCGAAGACGATATTTTGTTGAATTGAGCATGGAAACAGGGTTGGCTTTTGTGCAATCAGCCCAATGGTTCGGCGCAGTCCATCTTCACTATCCGGCCATTTACGCACATCCCTGCCCATTATTTGCAAGTCGCCCTGCCACTGTGTGTGCAGCATATTCAGGCAGCGCAACAATGTACTTTTACCCGCGCCGGATGGTCCGATCAGGACATTTATCCCCTGTGCCGGAAGGGAAAATGAAATGTCCCGAAGAATATTTTTACCCTCAAGTGCAAGGCTCAGCCTTGATGCATGCAGGCTGATGTCTCCGGCATCATGAGCGGCAACCTGTTGTGGAGCCGCTGCCGCTATGGCTGTTATTTTTTTCTTGGTGTTCATCCATTCATCCTGATGTTCCGTAATGCAGAGGCACCAAAGCTGAGGGCTGTCACAAGTATGATCAGAATCACCGCCGATGCCCATGCAATATCCACAGCCTCGGCATTTGCACCTTCCTGCGCCAGATAAAAAAGATGTGTTTGCAAACTGGTGACGGGCGAAAACAGGGAATCCGGCCATGATACACCGGAGAATACTGTGGCCGTGAATAAGATTGGTGCGGTTTCCGACAGGGCGCGTGCCATACCCAGAAGCAGTCCGGTCATCAGCGCCGGCCATGCAGCAGGGAGCCAGACGCGCCTGATCAGTTGACCGTTGCTTAATCCCAATGCTCTGGCCGCTGCGGTTTTTTCAGACGGAATGCGTTTAATGGCATTGACACTGTTCATCAACAACATGGGCAGAATGATGACTGCAAGAATGACCATGCCGGTGAGCAGGCTGATACCCCAGTGCAGCATATGAACGAGCACAATCAAACCGCACAGGCCGTAAACAATCGGTGGAATACCAACCAGCAGGTGCATGATACCCAGCAATGCCTTCCGTTGTCTGATATTGGCGGCCAATGCATAAAACAGCGTGCCGCCCAGTGCTACGGGCGCAGCCAGCAGGCACGCGCCCAGCATCAGTAGCAGGGAGCCGGTAATCTGGGGCCACAATGCAGAGATACTGCCAAATGCTGCATCCTGACTGCTACCGGACAGCATGGCCCAATCCAGCGCCGGGATGCCTTTGAATAGAATGTATAACAGGCAAGCCGCAGGCAGCAGCAGCGCGGGCAGTGCCAGCATGATGGTCAGTGTTTTGGCGCAACGTTCGTTCATCAGGGCCTGTTCACACTGATTTTGTCTGAGCGTATATGGGCCAGCATGCTGATGGTAATTGTGATCAGTGCCAGTAGCAGGCCACAGGCCATCAGGGCGGAGAAGTGCATGGAGCCGAATGCTGATTCGCCGATTTCCCGGCCAATACGCGAAGTCAGCGTCTGGGCCGGTGCGAGCAGATTATACCACGGGTCGGGAATGCGATCCATGGAGCCAACGACCAGCATGACGGCCATGGTTTCCCCCAGCGCCCGACCCAGTGCAAGCAGAATGCCGGAACGGATACCCGGCCAGGCCTGAGGCAGCAGTACGCGCCACAGGCGAGCGCTCCATCCCATGCCGAGGCTGGCTGCGGTATCACGTTGATGGCTACTGACTTCGCACAGTGCATCCTGGGTCATGACCATGATGGTCGGTAACACCATGACCGATAGCAACAGGCCGGCAGCCAGCAGATTGTGGCCGGTAAGCAGATGCAGGTTTGACTGCAGCAAGGGCAGCAGTATCCACAAGCCCAGCAGCCCGTACACTACCGATGGAATTCCGGCCAGTAATTCCATGCCGCTACGCATCAGACTGCGCCATGGGCCGGGCAATATTTCGGTGCTCATCACAGCTGCTGCCAGCCCGGTGGGAATGGCGATAGCCAGTGCAATCAGTGCTGCCCAAAAGCTGCCAATGATGGCGGCAGCCAGGCCGAACAGATGCTCGTAGGGATACCAGTCACCGGAAAGTAACGGGTTTAAACCATCGTGTTGCCAGTATGGCCACGACTGCTGCAACAGGAATCCCAGCATCACCACGACCACAAGCAGACTGATCAGTGCAGATGTTCGCATCCATAAGTTAAGCATAGGCGGCTACAGTACGATTAGCGTACCGGCAGGTAACCCGACTTTTTGACGATGGCCTGCCCTTGCGGTGACAGCAGGAAGTTGGCGAACTCGCGTGCTTCAGGCGGGCCTTTTTTGGATAACAGGATATGCAGGCTGCGGCTTATCGGGTAACTGCTATCGCGCACATGCCCAATATCGGGGAATATGGCTTTATTGCCCTCGCCAACTGCAATGCCGCGTACGTCATCATTGAGCCATGCATTGGATAACATGCCGATGGCCTGGTCGCTGTGTGCAACCAGCGCCTGCTCTTCATTGTTGGATCCTGAAATGACTGATGCGCCCGGTGCACGGGCGTGTGCATCTCCCAGCACAGCTTCGGCAAAAACATGGCGCGTGCCACGGCTGGCTTCCTTATCGATCACAAGGATTTGAGCATCCGGCCCGCCGAGCGTTTCCCAGTTCTTGATTTTACCGCGATAGATATCCGCGATTTGCCTGAGTGACAACTGATGCACGCCGCCGACATAGACGGCTTTGGATACCACCACGGCTACGGCATCTTTGGCGATGGTTAACACATCGACTTTACCATTTAATTTGGCAGCTTCTTCTGCGTCAATTTCGCGTGATGCCATGCCGATATCTGCCGTATGCTGAATCATCGATGCGATCCCGACCCCTGAGCCACCACCGGATACAGTAATGGTCACATCCGGGTGTTGCCGGTGATAGGCCGCAGCCGCTGTAGAAACCACAGGCAATACGGTCGTGGAGCCTGCTGCGTGCAGTGTGACAGCTGCAGCGTCATGAGCCTGAGCGCCCAGAAATACGGCTGCCAGAATGAAATATGATATGCGTTGCATGGGATTCCTCCGGGAAAGGTTTCCACCACGAGGATGGTATGCAGTGGTGGTCTTTGGAGCACGGAATTACTTACATTGAAAATAGACTGATGCCGGTCAGGAAAAAACGAACAGCAAGTGCGACGACAAGTGCAACGCCGATGGATAGGGCAACGGAAAATAACGCATCCTTGCGGCCAATCACTTTAACCATGACAGCAAACGTGGATATACAGGGAATATAAAACAGCAGGAAAACAAGAAAGGTGGATATCTGAATCCAGTCGAGTACCTGTCCGACGTCAAACGTGCCGAGTGCCTGATAGATCATCACCAGCGATAACTCTTTGCGCAGAACGCCAAACAGAATCGGGACACCGAGCACCATCGGCAAGCCCAGGGTCCAGGTGGTGACAGGTGCAAGGGCTGCATTGATGACCTGATCGCCACCCATGAATTGCAGCAGTGCCAGTACAATGCTGCCACCGACCAGCAACGGCAATACAATGGTCACAATATCGCGGGTGCGTTGCCATGTGGAGGAAAGCAGCGATTGGGTTTTTGGCCAGGCATAGGACGGTATCTCCTGAATCAGACCGGGGCTGATTTCAGGGTAGCGATGTGAGAGCAGCCGCCCGAGCAGAGCAATCACCAGCAGACTTAAGATGAAGAGCAGGAATACACCCGTGGCACCAAGATACTTGGCCCCCAGTGCCAGCACGACAGCCGAACGCGCCGAGCATGGTACAAACGTGATCAACAGGGATGCAACGACACGATCCCGTCCACTGGTCAATCCTTTGGTAGCGGCGATGGCCGGTACATTGCATCCCAGACCCAGCAGAAATGGCACAGCCACTCTGCCATGCAAACCGATCGTATGGAAAAAGCGGTCCACCACAAATGCGATCCGGTGCATGATGCCGCTTTCTTCCAGTGCCACCAGCATCAAGACCAGTGGCAGCATATAGGGTACGACAATACCGATCAGGCCGATCAGACCATCGGCAATGGCGCGGCCAACCACACCGGTCGCTGTATCCGGTTGCCAGGCGGATATCATAGAAGCCAATTTGGCAGAAGATATGGCATCCAGCCCTGTACTGACTTCAAATACCATGAACAGAACGGCGGCGAATACAGCCAGGGAACCGACCAGCCCCCAGTGGGGATGCAGGAATAGCATATCCATGCGATCTTCCCAGCTGATTTTTGGTTTGTGTACGTTATGTACCACTTCATGAAACAGACTCATGGCGCGATGATGCCGGTCGGCCTTGACCTCTTCGCTCAATGTTCTCGGTAAAACACGGTCTGCCTGTTCACGCAGGGCATGGATACCGGGCGCGACATCGGGGAAATGATGTTTAATTTCACTGCGCAGATAATTATCATGCTCCAGCAAATTCATGGTCAGCATGTTGGCAGGAATGGAAAATGCCTGTTGAATTTCCGGCCGGTCGATTTCTTTGTGCAAACGATTCGCCCATTGCTGGATATGCGGACTGGGTGGCTGAGGTAACGGGCAAACCGGGTCGCGGCCGGACTGCAGGACACGCTCAAACAGTTTTTCCAGACCATGTCCTTTCAGGGCAACCGTTGGAATCACCGGAGCACCGAGTTTTTCGGACAATGTATTGATGTCGATTTCAATACCCTTTCGATGCGCCTCATCCATCATATTCAGTGCAATCACAACCGGTAGCCCCAATTCCGAGAGTTCCAGCGACAGTTCCAGACTTTGCTGTAATGCGCTGGCATCGATCACCTGTACCAGCACATCGGGTCGGGGAAACGGGGCGGGTGGCTCATGACGTTCGTGGCGTGAAACCAATGGGCGTGCATCACCCCAGAGCAGATATTTCAGTGCTTCCAGATCATCACCGGTCAAACCGCGCAGAGATGCCAAACCGGGCAGATCAACCAGATGAATTTCATCCACACCAATCTGAACCGGGCATTCGGCATAGGGTTTATGGGTACCGCTCAGTTTTCCGGTGCGATAGCGGGTACTGGCTACAGCATGAAAAATCGTACTCTTGCCACTGTTGGGGTAGCCAACCAGTGCCACCCGAAGGCGGTCATCGCCGCGATAGACATGGTCGTGCAGCGTGATCGGGCTGGAAATTTCGGAAAAGGCCTGTTTTGACACAGATTCACACTGATGCAAGCACGTGCCAAGTCAAGTAAATGCAACCTGTATCCACCGCGCAGGATGCGAAGAGATAACGGGTATATTTGGCCTGGCAGAAAACACGCCATGTCATTTCAAACTGGCAGACTGTGTGATTTCAACCCTGTGTTATCCGGATTATCTTCGAGCTCTTCATTGTGATGGATTTACCCATGATCAGAAAAAATAACGCTATGGCGGCGAATAGCCTGTTCAACGCTGTCGCGACTGGCATCCAGACCGAGTGCCTGCATCGACGTGACCGGGGCATCGGACATGCCACAGGGAACAATGCCGGAGAAATGGCGCAGATTGGGATTGATGTTCAGGGCAATGCCGTGAAAGGTGATCCATTTACGGCAGCGTACGCCGACAGCGGCGATTTTTTTATTTTCAACCCAGACACCGATTCCGCGCGGATTTCTTACGGTGTGGATATCAAAATCGGCCAGTGTGCGCATGATCATTTCTTCCAGACGTCGAACATGAGCATGTAAATCCTGTCCGGTTCTCAGGTCTGCAAGCACATAACAAATCAGTTGCCCCGGCCCGTGATAGGTCACCTCACCGCCGCGCCCGGTTGGGTATACCGCAATAGATTCGCCATCAATGTTGCGCGTCAGCACATCCGCCTCACTGCCGGAGGTACCGATAGTATAAAGCGGCGGATGCTCGGTAAGGATCAACGTCGATTTCGCTGTTCCCGCCAGAATAGCATCAACGAGGGATTCCTGTTCTGCAATGGACTCCGGATAATCCTGTCTGTCGTGACGAATGATTTGCATTGCCGTATTCTAACCCGAATACAATGGAAATTCCGCCTTGTATCGACCCTCACATTGACCGGGACGCATTGCCCCATAGAATCCAGCGTCCCCGTTTTGTATTAATATGAAACAAAACGCGGCTTGCATGGATATTTTCAACGCCGTGGTAATGTTTTATACCACGGGGTGGAAAAGTCCATGCGCGTTAAGGGCGAAGGAGTCAGCGGCTGTGAGTAAAGAACTCGACGTTAACACACTTACGTTTGAGCAGGCGCTGGCAGGCTTGACTGAACTGGTCGAGAAACTGGAATCGGGTGAACTGCCGCTGGAAGAAAGTGTCGCCGCCTTTGAGCAGGGTGTGAAACTTTCCCGTCGCTGTGAATCCCTGCTCGATCAGGCAGATCAGCGTTTGCAGATTCTGGGTGACAAAACATCTGCCGAATAATCTCTGATGCAATCACCTGAATTTCTCTCTGCATATGCAGGGAATATTGAAGATGCCCTGATTGAGGTGCTGGATGCGCGCAAATCCGTGGTCCCAGCCCGGTTGCTTGATGCCATGCGCTACAGTCTGTTGGCCGGTGGTAAACGTATACGTCCGGCTCTGTTGCTGGAGTGTTATGCGGCGTGTGGTGGCAAACGGCCTGAAATCGCCATGCCGGCGGCATTGGCTATTGAGTGTATTCATACCTATTCACTGATTCACGATGATTTGCCATGCATGGACGATGATGATTTGCGTCGCGGCAACCCCACGTGTCATAAACAATTCGATGAAGCTACAGCAGTGCTGGCAGCCGATGCATTGCAAACGCTGGCATTTGAGTTGCTGGCTGGTTCTGAACTGGATGCTGGGCTGCGCTGCAATCTGATACGCAAGCTGGCCATTGCAGCAGGATGTCAGGGTATGGTCGGCGGGCAAATGCTGGATATGCAGGCTGATAATGGCGACGATGACATGGATATTCTGGCTGTTGAACGCATTCATTTGCATAAAACAGGAGCATTATTGAGCTGGTGTTGTGAAGCGGGGGCGATACTTGCTGAGGCGGATCAAACGCAGTTGAATGCCTGTTCCCGCTATGGCAGGGCTGTCGGATTACTGTTCCAGATTGCTGACGATATTCTGGATGTGACTGCCAGTTCATCGGCTTTGGGTAAAAGTGCCGGTAAGGATATGGCGCAAAACAAGGCAACCTATGTATCCGTGCTGGGTTTGCAGCGAGCCCGTGAAGTGGCCGGAGAAATGCAGGAACTGGCTGTGGATGCCTGTCGCCCGTTGGGTAAGCAGGCCGGGCATTTGCGGGCACTGGTTCATTATATTCAGGAGCGTGGCAAGTGACTTATCCGATGTTGGAAAAAATACGTGGCGTGTCCGACCTCAAAGCATTGTATGAGGACCAGTTGCCCCGGCTTGCTACGGAGATGCGCCAGTACCTGATCGAAACACTGGCGCCGATCGGTGGTCACCTGGGAGCCGGTCTCGGTGTGGTTGAACTGACCATTGCGCTGCATTATCTGTTTGATTCACCGCGTGATAAAATCGTATGGGATGTCGGCCATCAGGCGTATCCGCACAAAATTCTTACGGGTCGGTTGCAGGGCATGCCTACGATCCGCCAGTACGGTGGCCTGTGCGGCTTTACTAAACGCAGCGAGTCGGAACACGATCCGTTCGGGGCGGGCCATGCTTCCACCTCGATTTCTGCCGCTTACGGTATGGCATGTGGTCGTGATTTGAGTGGCGAGAATAATCATGTAATTGCAGTCATCGGAGACGGGGCGTTGACCGGAGGCATGGCATTTGAGGCCCTGAATCATGCCGGTGGCAAGGATAATCGCCTGCTGGTGATTCTGAATGACAATGAAATGTCGATCGCACCGAATGTCGGAGCGATGTCGTCCTATCTGGCACGCATTATTACCGGCAAGCCGTACACGCAGGCCAAGGATACCGCCAAACGAATTCTGGAAAAATTGCCCGGTGCTTTGAATGCGGCCAAACGTGTGGAAGAGCATGTGAAGGGCATGATTACGCCCGGCACCCTGTTTGAAGAAATGGGCTTTCGTTACATCGGCCCCATTGATGGCCATGATTTCGAGCATCTGCTGCCGACACTGGCCAATTGCAAGGATCTGGATGGCCCGATTCTGCTGCACACCATCACCAAAAAAGGGCTGGGATTTTCGCCTGCCGAAGAAGATCCGGAAACCTGGCATGGACTGGGCCCCTACAATATCCAGACCGGAAAGCCGCACAAAAGCGAGGGCAAGCCGCCGAGTTATACCGAGGTGTTTGCGGATACACTGGCCGACCTGGCTGATGATGATGATCGTATTGTCGCCATCACTGCGGCCATGCCGGGCGGTACCGGTCTGGCCCGTTTTGCCAGGCGGCATCCCGATCGCTGTTTCGATGTCGGCATTGCCGAGCAGCATGCGGTCACCTTTGCCGGCGGTTTATCCGTAGCCGGGAAACGCCCTTTTGTGACCATTTATTCCACTTTTATGCAGCGTGCCTATGATCAGATCATTCATGATATCTGTATTCAGAATCTGCCGGTTACGTTCTGCATGGATCGGGCCGGCATCGTCGGTGCGGATGGTGCGACCCATACCGGCATGTTCGATATCGCCTTTATGCGCAGCCTGCCCAATATGACCGTCATGGCTCCGAAAGATGAAGCGGAATTGAAACATATGCTGGCGACAGCTCTCAGTATCAATGGGCCGGTGGCGATTCGCTATCCGCGCGGCAATGGTTACGGGGTGGAGCTTGCGAAACCGGAAGTCTTGCCAGTGGGCGAGTCCGAAGTACTGGAAAACGGTGATGAGGGGTTGGTTATTGCTGTCGGCAACCGTGTTCGTGATGCCTTGCATGCTGTGGAAACGTTGCGCAAGGAAGATCGCCGTGCATTGACGCTGTTGAATTTGCGTTTCATCAAACCGCTGGATGAAGCAACCATTCGAAGTCATCTGAACAGTGATAAACCACTGGTGGTGATCGAAGAGGGTGTCGCGCAAGGTGGCATCGGCCAGCAGATTGCTGCACTGGCGCTGACAGAGGGTTGGCATGGTCCGTTTATTCATATTGCCATGCCGGACATATTCCCGCCGCATGGCACGCAGGCAGAAATTCTGCGCGACCTGGGGCTGGATGCTGATGGGATCATTGCCCGTATACGCAACAACTGATTTGTCTGACTGAATCTTGGCAAAACCAAAAATAAAAAAACAGCGACTCGACCGACTGCTGGTTGAACGTCAGCTGGCTGAATCCGCAGATCAGGCACAGCGCCTGATTATGGCAGGGCTGGTCTATGTTGATGGACAGAAAGCCGACAAGGCCGGCATGGCATTTCGGGAAGATGCCATGATTGATGTTCGCGAAGTGCTGCGCTATGTCTCGCGCGGTGGTTTGAAACTGGAGAAGGCGCTGGAATACTTCCCCTTTCAGGCCGAAGGGAAGATATGTCTGGATGTGGGGGCTTCAACCGGCGGTTTTACCGATGTGTTATTGCAGAATGGAGCCGAAAAAGTCTATGCCGTCGATGTCGGGCACGGTCAGTTGCACTATAAGCTTCAGCATGATGCGCGGGTGATCAATCTGGAAAAAACACATGTGCGGATACTGACGCCTGCCCTGATTCCAGAACGGGTTGATGCACTGGTCATCGACACCTCATTTATTTCGCTGACCCGGGTGCTGCCATGTGCATGGCCGTTTGTAAAAAGCGGAGGCTGGTGCGTGGCACTGATCAAACCGCAATTCGAGGTGGATGCAAAGTATCTGGATCGCGGTGTGGTGCGTGACGATGTACACAGGCAGGCCGCCATTGATAAAGTGCTTGCCATGATCGGAGAACTCGAAGGCGCCGAGATCATTGGCGTCACCGAATCACCCATTCATGGTCCGAAAGGGAATGTCGAATATCTGCTGGGCATGTGTCGGAAAGTCTGATCACCACGCAAGCCTGAGCTGCTCACGGAATTGGAATAAATTGCACTCCGGGGAATTCTTTGAGGTCAGCATCGGAGGTGTATAGCGCTGCATTGTGTCGTTGCGCTGTGGCATAGATGATGGCATCGGCCATGGCCAATCCATGCTCCACAGAAATATCAGCAGCTTCAAGCGCCAGTACATCAGTCAAACCGGCAACGTTTGCCTGCTGCATGCGCAAGGTGCATGCCATCGCTACAGATTCCCCGGCGTCACGTTTTAGTACTTTGCTCACTTCATAAATCACAATCGTTGGCACAAGTATTTCAGACTCGGTTTGTTGCAGGATATTCCGGTATGTATTTGCCAATGTTGTATTTTTGAACACATGTAACCAGCCGCAAGAGTCCACCAGCTTCATGAAATCCTGTCCTTTTTCTCGCGAAAGCCCTCGATACATGCATCTTTCGCAATACCCTGAAGCTCATCAAGTGATTTCAAAGGAACCAGATAGGCAATGCCGCCTTTTTCAACAACGCCAATCTCTTGCCCGGGTCTGATGTTCAACCGGTTACGAATGTTTTTTGGTATGACAATCTGGTATTTTGATGAAACCTTCACATTACTCATATGTCACCCCTTTTTTTATAATCGTTGAACAAATTATATATTTGTTCAACAGAAATCAACTGCTTCCGGGCCATTTATTCGAAGCTGAAAGCGCCCTTGCGGAACAGGTTCAGGCAGGCATCCACGGCATCGGGTTCATACCATTCCCCACGGTGTGTTTTGATTTCCTGCAGTGCTACATCAATACCCAAGCCTTCGCGGTAGGGGCGATGGCTGCTGATTGCTTCAACCACGTCAGCTACAGCCACAATTCTTGCTTCCAGACATATCTCATCACCCTTTAATCCCTGTGGGTAGCCGGTACCATCCAGCCGTTCATGATGCTGGTGTGCGATGTCAGCAATTGGCCAGGGAAATATAATGTCCTTCAGAATGTCGTAGCCGACCTGGCAATGGGTTTTAACGAGTTCAAATTCCGTTTCTGACAGCCTCGTCGGCTTGCTTAATATCTCGGAGGGTAGATAAATTTTGCCTATATCGTGGATGGTTGCCCCCATTCTCAGGCCATCAACCCGATCTGTATCCAGCCCCATCTCCTGAGCGATGCTTCGGGCAAGTTGTGCAACGCGCTGCTGGTGACCTGCTGTGTAGGGGTCTCTGGCGCCGACCGCCCTGGCAACAGCGACAATGGTACCGACCAGGCTGTTTTTAAGCATTTTTCGAGCTTCAGCCTGAGCGCTGAGGTTGCGGACAAAAGCATGGAAGCTTACATCGCCATCGCTGTATGCCGGAACGATGGATAGCTCCACCGGGAAGGTATGTCCGTCGCGGTGCAGGGCATTGGTTTCTATGTGTTGGTTAAGCACCGGCCCTTCGTTGGACTCCAGGAAATGCTTCAGCCCCTTTTCATGCGCTTCACGAGATTCGGGTGGAATGATGATTTTGGATATAGACTGGCCGATCGCTTCTTTCCGCTGCCAGCCGAAGGTCTTTTCCGCCTGTGGGTTCCAGTCGGTAATGCTTCCAGTCGAATCCATACTGACGAAGGCATCACGGGCTGTATCAATAATTTGTCTTGTTTGCTTCTGCATATGAATCAGAGATTGTTCATTCTTTTTCTGTTCGGTGATATCCAGCAATGAGCCGATGACGGCTGCTTGTCCCTGATAATGGGTAAACGATCCAAAGGCTTCGATATCAATAACCTTCCTTTCCCTGGTGATGCCCCTGAATGTGTAGTGGGCGCTTTTTTCTACGCCTTCGATGCGTTTGCGGATGTTCTCGGCAACCAATGGCCTGTCTTCCTCAAAAACCAGTTGTTCCGGGCCAAGCCGGTCAATAAGCTCTTCCTCGGTATAACCGAATATTTCTGCGAGCCTGGGGTTGATATATTTGAATACGCCATCCTGAATAATGTAGATGCCCACCAGTGATTCGTTTGCCAGACGACTGAATTTCTCTTCGGATGCGGCAAGCGCTTTATGGGCCTGTTTTTGCTCGGAGATGTCGTGCACGGTTCCGATCAGTTGCGTACAGTTCCCGGACGTATCAAACACAGGGGCAATGCTGACCTCGCCCGTTTTCTTGCCGGCAGGGTAAACGGAAGTCTCTTCCCACCGAACGGCCTTGCCGGTTCGGATTGCTTCCCTGTATTTTCCGAGGACAAGTTCATGGGCCGGTTTTGGAATCACTTCCTGAATTGGTTTGCCGACAATCTGCTTCTCCGCCAGGCCTGTCGCCTCCAGAAAACGCTGGTTCACCCAGTGAAAGCGGAAAACATCATCCGGTTCCACGCCAATGGCGAAAATGATATCGCAGGTATGGGTTTTGATCAGTGAGAGCTGGGTATCTCTGGCGCGCAGCTCTGCCCGGGTTTTCAGGTGTTCGGTGATATCCTCTATGGCCAGCAGAATAAACTGTGTCTTTTCATGTTCTTTGTAGATGCGCCGGGCGTTGAGCAGCATGGTGCGTCGCCCGATTTCCGGAAACTCGTGCTCAACTTCAAAATCATTAAACACTGTATTTTGCGGGAGCAGCCCCTCGAGCAATTGCTTTAGTGCGGGGATATCCCATTGACCGTTCCCCAGATCGTAAATTCGCTGACCTTCGGTTTCTTTTTTATCGACATGGAACGAGTCATAAAATGAGCGGTTGGCGAATATCACGTGCAGATCCGCATCAAGCACCAGCATGGGCTCACGTACTGTTGCGATGATGCTCTTGGCATCAATTTGTTGCGATGGTTTGCCTCGTTTGCCGGCAGGCATCGAATATCGTTCCGAG
>JAUZQH010000228.1 GCA_030951065.1 Mariprofundus sp.
GAGGTGATCTGTGATCTGGTAAGCCGTGAATTGCGTTCCTACAAACAGCTGCCAATGAATCTGTACCAGATTCAGAACAAATTCCGTGATGAAATTCGCCCCCGGTTCGGGCTGATGCGGGGGCGCGAGTTTATCATGAAAGATGCATATTCCTTCCATGCTGATGAAGACTGTCTGGCTGCGGAATATAAGAATATGTACGATGCCTATTGCCGTATTTTTACGCGGTTCGGTTTGAAGTTTCGCCCTGTTGAGGCTGATACCGGCTCTATCGGTGGCAGTGATTCGCATGAATTCCATGTGCTGGCTGAATCCGGCGAGGATCTGATTGCGCACTGTGGTGCTTGTGAATATGCAGCCAATGTGGAAAAAGCCGTGTCGAATCGTCAAGCCACAGTGGCTGAGCAGACAGAACTGAAAACGGTTGATACGCCGGCCGTGACCAGTGCAGAAGATGTGGCCGGTTTTCTATCGATGGATATCGCCTTGCTGCTCAAAACCATGGTATATCGCATTATCGGCGGGGCAGATGATGGTAGTATCATCGCTGTTTGTGTTCGGGGCGACGATCAGGTGCAGGAGATCAAGCTGGCTCATGTTGTTGGTGCCGACAGTGTTGAAATGGCAACAGATGCAGAGATTGCTTGTATTGGCGGTGTTACCGGTTTTGTCGGCCCGCAGAATTTGACATCCCGTATTTTGCTGGATCATAGTCTGAAGGGTGCAACAGGTCTGGCTGCCGGAGCCAATCATCAGGATGCACATGTGACCGGGCTGGATATCGCGCGAGATATTACATCCGCCGAATTTTTCGATTTACGTCAAACCAGAACCGGCGATACATGCGTTCATTGTGGCGGAGACATCGCGCTTTCGCGTGGTATTGAAGTAGGCCAGGTATTCGCACTCGGTACACGCTACACCGAACCGATGGAAGTGCTGTCTCAGGATCAGCAGGGTAAACGCAGCGTGGCCACCATGGGCTGCTATGGTATTGGCGTATCGCGCCTGATGGCGGCCATTGTGGAACAATGCAACGATGACGCTGGTATCAGTTGGCCGCTGACACTGGCTCCGTTTTCAGTAGGGCTGATCAGTATGGGTAAATCGGATGCAGTGCTGGAAGCATCGGAGACGATTTACAATCAGTTGAAAGAGGCCGGAATTGATGTGTTGTGGGATGATCGCAAGGAACGCCCCGGTGTTAAATTCAAGGACTTTGAACTGATTGGGCTGCCGTTCCAGATCGTTGTGGGTGATCGCGGTTTGAATGACAGCCAGGTGGAAGCGGGTTGGCGCAAGCATGAGAGACGATCTGTGCCGGTCGCAGATATCGTACCCGTTGTGTTGTCTGAACTGCAGTCCGTGGAGATGGACAACTGAACGCCGACGAATTACGACAGCGTTTGGGAGGTATTTCACCCAAGTCCATTCTGGCCGGGGTGATGATCGCAGGATTCCTGCTGACCATCCCTGTCTGGCTGAGCAGGAATACGGAAGACAGGCAACATCTGGCTCAAACGGCTGTCAAACAGATTGTGGAAAAGAATGTCGGGCTGCTTGATATTATGCCGGAAGAAAAGGAAGAGCTGCGCCAGATGCTGAAGCCGGAACCTGAACCTGAACAGGCCGACTTCGAGCAAATGGTATGGGTCAAGGATATTGTTTCGACCATTCGCCCATGGGTGGCCGATCTCAACGAGGCGGAAACCATTGCCCGCTGGGTCTATATTTACAGCAAGAAATCAAAACTGTCTCCCGAACTGATTCTGGCTGTTATCGCGGTGGAATCGCAATTTGATCATTTTGCTGTCAGCAATGTGGGTGCTATCGGTTTGATGCAGGTCATGCCGTTCTGGAAAAAAGAACTTGGCAAGCCGGATGATAATCTGCTCAGTATTGAAACGAATATACGCTATGGCTGCGCTATTCTTCGCCACTATGTTGACCGTTATAAATCTATAGAACGTGCACTGGCTGCTTATAACGGATCGCTGGGACGAAAAAAATATCCCAATAAGGTATTTGCCAAGATGAAGAAGTTCAAGGCTGTGGATACCGGCATTTAATCGTTGTATGATTTTTTTGGCAGCTGTTTACCTGCTTGCCTGGATCAATACATCCCGGAACATTTTTTCGGTCAATCGCCGGGTTTGTGTGTTGTAGCGGGAGCAGTGATAGGAATCGAACAGTTTACGGCCATCGGGAAGCATGTGTTCTGCAGCATGGCCGAATTTCAGGGAAGACAGTTTGAGTCCATAAGCGCGCAGAACCGCATCGTGGGCAATTTTTCCCAACGCCATCAGATTGCATGAAACAGGAAGCGTATCAATCTCGGACTTGAGGTAAGGGTTACAGTTTCTGATTTCTGATGTTTCCGGCTTGTTCTGAGGTGGCAGGCATTTCACCGCATTGGTGATACGTACACCATGCAGGTTCAGGCCATCTCCACTGTATTCGGATACAGGCGCAGAGGAAAGCCCAAGGTCGAACAGGGTTTGATAGAGCAGAATTCCGGCATAATCACCGGTGAACGGACGACCGGTTCGATTGGCCCCGTGCATGCCGGGAGCAAGGCCGACAATCAGCAGTTTGGGTTGTTCATCCCCGAATGCGGGAACCGGCGCGGCAAAATAATCGGGTCGCTCCGCCCTGATATCCTCAAGAAAGCCGGCAAGTCGGGGGCAGGTTGTGCAATCGGCTTTAAACATGTTGCTGGATCTGTTCTGCCAGAGCCCGCAGGGCACGGCCGCGATGGGACACCGATGCTTTTTCTTCAGGGCTGGCTTCGGCAAATGCTTTACCCAGTTCGGGACAGAAAAACAGCGGGTCGTAGCCGAAACCGCTGCAACCGGTAGATTGAGTCAGAATTTCCCCGTATACTTTTCCTTCTGCCGTGAATGCCTGATCACTGTCCGGAACAGCCAGATGCAGGGCACAGCAGAAATAAGCGGAGCGATTGCTTTGCCCTTCCAGTTCGGTCAGCAGTTTGCGGTTATTATCGGCATCATTGGCATCCGGGCCGGCAAAGCGAGCCGACCAGACGCCGGGATCACCATCCAGTGCTTCAACGCAGAGGCCCGAATCATCAGCCAGTGCAGGTAATCCGTTAGCTGTAGCGAATGCTTCAGCCTTCTTGCGTGCATTGCCGACAAAGCTGTCGGCATCCTCGATGACATCGACAAACACGGTATTTTCCGGTGCCACGATTTCAATACCGAGGCTGCCGAGAATGGTGGCTATCTCGGTCCGTTTCTTCGGGTTATTGCTGGCAACGACCAGTTTCATCATGGATTTGATAGTAATCAGGCGGATGCAACAGCCTGTTTTTGTAACGCTGCCAGATCTGAGATGCCTTTGTCGGCCAGTACTTTCAGTTGCATGAA
>JAUZQH010000229.1 GCA_030951065.1 Mariprofundus sp.
AACCTGCTGTTCAATCAGCTCAGCTGGCAGCAACAGCAACAGGTCAAGCAGCTAGCACCAGAGAGAATCAGCGTACCCAGCGGCTCCTCCGTGTCTGTTGATTACAGCGACCCGACGCAACCCGTACTGGCCGTCAGGCTCCAGGAAGTCTTTGGTCTGTATGACACACCGACGCTGTTAAACGGCCACTGCAAGCTGATGATGCATTTATTATCACCGGCGCGCAGACCCATGCAGGTCACACAGGATTTAAACAGCTTCTGGCAAACCACATATCACGATGTAAAAAAAGAACTGCGTGGCAAATACAAACGCCACTACTGGCCGGATGATCCATTCACCGCACAGGCAACCGGAAAAACCAAAAAACAGATGCATCGTGAATAGCGCCTCATCCCGCTGCACTGCTCCCCATCATAGAAAACGTTGGGTATTTTTTACCACAGAGTACGCAGAGTTGCGCAGAGTTAAAATTTAAACAGTCGAAAATTTTATATTGAATTCCTATGCGCAACTCTGCGTACTCTGCGGTGAAAGGTTTTGAATCTGTTATGTAAGAGAAGAACCGCAGGGTTCAGATTCTACGTTGGCCTGAGCAACGACATCGCCAAGTTGGATATACGTCTCAATGCCTGCTCTGGTGTTTTCTAATATATCCTGGCTGGGAACCCACGCTCCTTGTTCTCCACATAACACAACAGTGCTGCCGCCAAAGAGAAAATAGCCTTTTTCATCGCCCTTTTTAAACGGTTTGGATTCATCAAAGGATTGCACGATTTTACCCACACAGGTGGCGCCCACTTCAATATAGGCCAGCTTGCCAAAATGTTCTGTTGCCAGAATCGCGACTCGCCGTTCATTTTTGATGAAAATGTCCTGCCTGTATTTTAAGGCCAGGGGATTGACTGAATGCAGCTGGCCCGGAATCGTAAAAGCCTTAAGAGTTTTGCCATCATCGGGATAGTGGTAACGATGATAATCAACAGGGCATAATCTTGCGATCATCAGCGGGCCACCGATAAAGTCTTTGGCTAATTCACGATCACCGATCAGATCAACAGCCCGTAACATCGATCCCTTCACAGGGACATTGAGATCATCGCTCATACTTGCATGGCCAAAGTATCGCGCCTCGGCAAATGCAGCCATTTCATGATCATTTGTGGTGAACGTCCGTTGCCCTTCACGAAACTTGCGAATAAAGAACTCATTAAATGATTTATAGGATGTTTCAATAGGGTTCTGTTTGAAGGAACCTTTTTGATACTGATCCATCGGGATATGAAAGTTTTTGATAAAGGGCGCGACTTTTTGCGCCGACTTCAAACTATCCTGTGATGTTCCATAGATCTGACTGAGCATTTTACTGGCAATCACAGGCCCCATGAGCCGCCCTATGGGATTGCCATAGGCAAATTTCACCATCGCATCACCATAGACTTTCTCAATGTCCATTTTGTTTTCGTAACGGTTAAAGATTTGAATTTCAAAGCCTTGACTCATTGTAGGGGGTCCTTTTTATACGAAAGAATAAAGGGAGGTCTTGAATGACAGATTCCAAATTTTGCACCGCAGAGTACGCAGAGGAAGATCTTAACAATCATTCATGATAACGGTTTTGATCTTGATTTACTCTGCATTCCTGTGTGGTAAAAAAATCTCCAACGTTATTCTAAGATTGGGAGCCGCGCACTGCTGTAGCGCTGTAGTATTTGCGCGACTGAAGTCGCACCTCCGCATCTTTTTTATGATGTCATGTCACCATGCTAAGTCTTTTTACTCTGCTTCAACAGCGATGGATGCCATTTTCATCGTGCTTTCAAAGGATTCTGCACCGGCAATAAACAAACCATTGTGGCAGAACATGGCATCATCAATACCGGTCACCTCCTGAAGCTCTGCGCCGGACAAGCCCGCCCATGCTTCAGGCAGCGGTTTTCTGTCTTCGAATGAACCCGGCTCAACCGGTACGGTTTGAATTCGCCATTGGCCAGTTGGCGACGGGTAAACCATATACAAGGCCTCGTCAGACAGGGCATGCACCGTTCTTTTCCACGGGATATATCTTTCCAATACAATCACTCTTGGGTCTTCTGCCTGTTCAATGGCTTTAGCCACAATCGCTTTTGCACTAATGCCGCCGCCAGCTGATGCAATGAATCGCATTAACACACGCGATGCAAAATCCACGGCTTCATCAAAACATTGGTCAAAATCACTCTCCTCCTGCCAGGTCGGGTTAAACATGCCAATCGTCTGGCTCAGGCTAATGCCTTCGGAGATACCTTTGACATGACCGCAATCAATCGCATCAATGGTGGATACAAGCCCTGCATCAACAGCGTTTGCTACGTCCTGCTTACCCTGGCATATCCCCAAGCCATATTTCTGCCAGATCAGACCAAACGAGGAATAGGGAATACCATTTTCACGTTCCCCTGCACCACCACGTTGATGATGATCAAAACGGTCTCTGTCTGCGTCATATTCACCGCCGACATCAATCACAATATCTGCCCTGGCGATCAGCTCTGAATCACGTGTGCGCACAAGTTTGAACGAGGGATCTATAAGCTTGAATGCAGCGATACTGAACACATCATCTGCATGAAAGCTGCCGTTGTGCGTGGCTATCGTTTTATTATTCATTTGTTTTCATTCCATACGACTATAAGCCGTTGCTGGCTTTTGTCAGACCGTAACGCTTGCACTGCGCTCTTTCATCGCTTTATTTCGTCAGCGAGATAAATACCTCGGGCAGTTTTTCCGGCAACCGGTCCACATGATCGATAATGGTGTACTGGCTGCCAAAGATATCCGCTACATACTCATCGGCTTTCGGATCGAGGTTGATACAATAGCTGTAGATACCATCCTGATCCAGTTCCTTGACCGCCTTGCGAGCATCCTGAATGAGCAACTGATCATCATCGACATCAATATCAGCCGGCTCACCATCAGTCAGAATCAGCATCAGCTTTTTATCAGCCTTCTGGTTCTTGAGATAATGCGCAGCATGACGCATCGCCGCTCCCATACGCGTGGAATAACTGGGCTCAATCGATGCCAGCCGTGACTTCACTTCTTCATCCCAACTTTCAGAGTAACCTTTAATATGATAAAAACGCACATCGTGACGGGTATTGGAGTTGAAACCGGCAATCGCAAACGAGTCACCCACCTGATCAATCGTCCATGCCAATAGCGATACGGCTTCCTGTGACAGCTCCAGAATCGTCTGGTTGCTCCCCGCCGCCCTTTCGCTCAAGGACTGTGATAAATCCAACACCAGCGATACCGCCACATTGCGGCCATCCGTACGATGACTCATATTCACACGCGGATCCGGTGCTGCCCCGCCCTTGAAATCAATCAATGAACGAATCGCCACATCCAGATCCAGCTCGGAGCCATCTTCCTGATACCGTACCCGCACCCGTTCCTGCGGCTTGAGCATATCCAGTATCGCCTTCAGGCGTTTGGCTATCGCACTGTTTTTAGCCAGCAGATTGTCAATCACGGCTGCGTTGCCACCAGGCTGCAATGCCTCATAAACGCTCACCCAATCGGGGCGATAATGCTCGGATGAATAGTCCCATTCATGATAATGACGTGGTGGCAAGGCATTGAGTTCTTCTTCATTATCACGTTGATCCAGGTGTTCAAATGTCGTTTCCTCATCATCACCCTGCTCGATATAAATCCACAGGTGGCGATTATCATCGCGATAATCCACTTCCGTGTTATCAAAATAGGTGTTCGGCAATGCATCGGCCTGTCTGCGCGTACGGGCAATGAAGGACAGCGCAATATCAGCCATTGCCCGGCTGCTCGACTCACCCTCGGCCATGACATCATAAAAACGCTCCACAAAACCGCGAATCACTTCATTCTCAATATGGTATTCAGGGTCGAGCATGCCACGCGAAGCAATGGCCAGGCGCAACAGAATCAGTGATGTGTCCGGCAAAGACAAATCTTCCTGAACAGGCATGGGGTGCAGGGCAAGGAATATTTTCCGTAAGCCCGGATAACGTTTGCAGATCAGGTAATCAATGCGGGCATCCTCAAAGGTTTCTACAGCTACACGTTGATTGGGGCTCCAGTTATCCACCACCATCTGCTCGGACCAGCGCCTGTGTCCGGCCATATGTGCCAGAGTCGCACGATAGCGGTCGATACCGCTGACACCACGATCATCATCATAGACATCAGGCAAACGAATGCCGACATGATCATAATAAGGCATGGGTTTGCGCAACTCATCAAAAATCAATGAATACGGCACCAGGTAATCCGATTCCTGCCACATGCTGCGTAAATAGGCATCAAGTTTACGTTCATTGTCCACCAACAGCGTACCGTGGCGTTCACGCTGCATCACGGCAACGGCATCGGCTGATTTCAGGCTGAAATAGTCTGCCTGACGACCGGGATGGTTGTTGTAATATTTGATACCGTAATCAATCCAGTTGCTGAAACCTTGCAGCGATAACTCGCTCAACAAACGCGGCGATTGTTTGAGTAAACCTTCCAGGCCAGGGCTGGGAAACGTGGTATGATGACCATGTACCGAAACCGATGTTGCCTCCGTCATATTGCGAATCAATTCAATATACTGTTTGAATAAATCATAGCTATGCAAACGGCGCGCAACCGCTGCAATAGATTGCAGGAAAGGCACCATAGCCTTGAAATTGGTATGAGTGGATAAATAATGAGCGAATTCCCGCAGATCATCCAGGGCTGCTTCACCGACCAAATCAGCTACGACCGGCGCTTCTTCCAGGTACACAAGCAAGGGCTCAGGCCCGCGCCCGAGCTTGCCGAGAAAACGGGCATTATCAATATAACTGACAATGCCCTGCTCAGTAAGCAGCGCCTTGGCCGCAACCATGCACTCATCAAAAATCCTGTCGGCTTGCGCGAAATTACAATTCAGGCGTTGCCAGTAGACTTTTACATCCGTTGCTCTTGCCAGAGTTTCCATGATACGAAATCAGCCAAACACTGCATCAATGGCATGATCCAGCGTATCGCGAATATCAACATCATCGGTAATCGGGCGCACCAGCGCCATACGGCAAGCGGCTTTCGCTTCCACGCCGCCCTTGATCAGCGTAGCCGCATAGGTCAGCAAGCGGGTGGAAATGCCCTCATCCAGACCATGGCCTTTCAAATTACGCGCTGTTTCACCGATTTGAACCAGTTTGGCAGCCAGCTCTGTATCAATGCCGGTTTCTGTAGCAACAATGCCTGTTTCCACTGCCGCAGTCGGATAATTAAATTCAAAAGCGGCAAAACGTTGCTTGGTTGATTGTTTGAGATCTTTCATCAGGCTCTGATAACCCGGATTATAAGAAATCACCAACTGGAAATCCGGATGCGCTTCCACCAGTTCACCTTTTTTATCCAGCGGCAGCGTACGGCGGTGATCAGTCAACGGGTGAATCACCACGGTGGTATCCTGTCGGGCCTCTACGATCTCATCGAGATAACAGATAGCACCGATACGTGCCGCCGTAGTCAACGGCCCATCGAGCCAGCGCGTGCCATTGGCATCGAGCAGATATCGCCCGACCAGGTCGGAGGCAGTCATATCTTCATTGCATGCTACGGTAATCAACGGCTTGCCCAGCTTCCAGGCCATGTGTTCAACAAATCGAGATTTACCACAACCGGTTGGCCCTTTGACCATCACCGGCAGGCGCGCTGCATAGGCCGCTTCATACAGGCCTACTTCATCACCCTGCACCTGATAAAATGGCTCTTCTTTAATAATATATTGCTCCTGATCGCTCATGGTCGCTCCTGAATGAAATCTTGGTGAGTATTATAGCAAACCGGGCAGGAATAACG
Source organism: Mariprofundus sp. (assembly GCA_030951065.1). GTDB lineage: Bacteria > Pseudomonadota > Zetaproteobacteria > Mariprofundales > Mariprofundaceae > Mariprofundus. Next base: position 5,860 of record JAUZQH010000229.1, read on the forward strand.
AACTTATAAAAATTATAGGTTCCATAAAATTAATTGATGCATTTATCCGCTACCCCGCCCATTCGCACCCAACAAAAAGGCCCCCGCTTTCGCGGAGGCCTTTGCATGCTTATACGTTGAGTCGGTGTTTATTTATGTGCACCTATTTTTTCGCGCCAATCTTCACCGAAGATCTTGTCAGCATCGCCCGGGAAGGAATCGAATGCACGGGCAAACTCGTTATGAGTCTTGGCGTATTCGATTGGATCCGCACCGGATTTCCAGCAATCGTAAGCCTGACCCAGTGATTTACCACCGGCAGCCGGGCTATCGATATGACCGAAGGCACCACCACCACAGGTATTGATCAGGTTGCCATGACCCAGATTCTCGAAGAAACCTGGCAGACGCAGTGCATTCATACCACCGGAGATGATCGGGCAAGTTGGCTTCATGCCATACCATTTCTGGTTAAAGTAGTGACCCATGCACTCATCACGTTCGATCATGTATGCAAGCACGGTTTCCTTGCCGTGACCTTCCATCTTGCCGTAACCCATGGTGCCGACATGAATACCGGAAGCACCCTGCAAACGGGCAAGCTTCATGTAGCACAATGGGTCCATACCCATTGGAGATTTATACGAGGTGATCGCGCCATGACCGGCACGATGGAAGTGCAGGAACGTGTCCGGGAATGCACGGCGTGCAGTGGTTACACCGGCAGGACCCGTTACAAAACCATCAATCAGGAAAGCAACATGTTTTTCATTACCATATTTAGCGAACTCACCCAGAATATATTCACCACGCTTGATGCACTCGCCATGGAAATCGGCAGTTGCATTGGCTGAGAAGAGTTTAGCTTCTCCGGTTTCCTGCTGCGCACGATCCATCGCTTCTGCAACTTTTGGAATCACAACTTCCATCGGGCAGAATGGCTGGTTGGCCTGTGGCTCATCATTCTTGATGAAATCGCCGCCCAACCAGAAATCGTAACATGCTTTGGCAAATGGCTCAGGACGCAGACCCAGTTTCGGCTTGATGATCGTACCTGCGATATAACCACCATCCACTTCAGGACGACCGAGCACTTTCCACAGATCGGAAATGCCGGCACTTGGACCATCAAACTTCCTGATCATGCATTCAGGCACCATGAAATCGAGCATACGCAGACCCAGATGATCACCCATACCCTGATTATTACCCAGGATCAGAGACCACATATGCGAAACATTGAAGTGACCATCGGTCAGGTTCGGATCAAACAGATCAACCGGGTAAGCAACCTTCATCAAGCCGCCACCGGTAACCGGATGATCACCAAAGGCAGTTTCGTCGATATCATATACCAGCGCATCAACGCCACGAGTGAAATCATCAGTGGTAGAAACTTCTACGTTTGTACCGGTAGAAGATTCAGCTGCGATATGTGCTGCTACTTCCAGAAAGCCATAGCCTTCAGCCGGTATTAATTTATAAGCAACAAGTAAATGCTTGCCGCCTGCGATCAGGTCCTCTTCATTGAGACTCAGATCTGCGTAACGATTCGATTGATCCATTTAGGAATTCCTCCAGGTTTATTTGATGAACAGGACGCTTGAGCCCCCTCTCCTTCTCGGCAGAGCATGTTAAACCTCTTTGCCAACGAGGGGAAGTCTAGAAATACCTTCCATAATGTAAAATCAAAGCTTATGATGTCGACTATAAATTTTCCTTATGACAGGCCGCCCGAAGGAGAAGCTGTGAACATTACACTGAAACAGTTTAAGATACTCGAAGCCATTGTCGAGCAGCGCAATTATACCGAGGCTGCGAAGTCGCTGTTCATGACCCAGCCTGCAGTATCCATGCAGGTCAAGCAGATGGAAGAGCAGATTGGTTTGCCTTTATTTGAACGGGAAGGAAAGCAGGTCAGCGCGACAGAAGCAGGGCTGGAGCTGCTTCACTATGCACAAAACATCCGCCAGCAGATCAACGAGGCTTCGGAAGTCATGGAAGAGCTCAGGGGTCTGAAACGGGGCAAGTTACACCTGACCATGGCTTCGACAGCCAACTATTTCGCTCCGCAACTGATTGCCGCGTTCCACCATAAATATCCTGCCGCCCGGGTAACACTTGATGTAACCAACCGCACCGGCCTGTTGGATGCGCTGGATAACAACACAACCGATATGGTCATCATGGGCACTCCGCCGGATGGGCATCAGCTGACTGGTATTCCATTCCTGGAAAACCCGCTGGTGGTCGTTGCCTGGCCCGAACATCCATTGGCCCGCCAGAAGTCCATTCGGCTTGCAGATGTCGCCGACGAAGATTTTATTGTGCGCGAACCCGACTCCGGCACCCGCATGGCTACTGAACGCTACTTTGCCGAGCATCACCTGAGATTGAGACCACGTATGGAGATGAACCGTGCTGAGGCCATCAAGCAGGCCGTGATGGCCGAACTGGGTCTGGGCATTGTGTCATTACACACGATTGAAATGGAACTGGCCCTGAAGCGGCTGGTGATACTGAATGTCGAAGATTTTCCCATTATGCGTCAGTGGAATATTGTATACCGTAACGGTAAACGCTTTGCAGCAATTCCCGATGCCTTCAAGACATTCGTCCAGGAAAATGCCAGAGCACTTATTGATATTGCTCCCCTGAAGAAAGGATGAATCACCCCATGCAAAAGACAAACGAAAAAAGCAGCATCACTGCCAGCCTGCAGTTCGATTTTCGCGGCCAGACATTCAAGCCCTCGATCACCGTTGATCTGGATGTATTGATGCAAAAGCAGGGTGACCTCAGTGGCCTGCATGATATGCTCGCATCTTCTATCGGACTGGACCCCTACCGCCACGAATATGACGTGATGCTGATGCACGACATCACCTTTTCAGAGCCATCCGGACTGGTCAGCGATTTTTTCATGGATGGCCGACTCAATTTCGAAGGTTTTGTCGAGGCATGGCAAAAGCAGAAGGCACTTCGTGCACTCGAACCCATTGCCCGGAAGCATCTGGGCATCGTCGACCTGGACCAACATCCGGATATCCGAGATGCCATGCTCGAAAGCTATCGCTCAGGACAAATGGCACATCGTAAAGACCAATCTCGGGGAAATAGCTGCTTTTAGACAACAGGCTGAGTAGAGATCACGATGCCGTCTTCATCAGCATAAACATATTCCCCCGGTTTAAATATAACATTGGCGAAACAAACAGGGATATCCATCACACCCTGGTTACGCTTGATGGTCTTGCGCGGAATCGTTGCCAGCGCCTTTACACCGATATCCACTTTGGCCACGTCGACCGAATCGCGGATACACCCGTTAATGATTACACCCTCCCAGCCGTTTGATGCACCCAGCGCAGCCATCACATCACCCATCATCGCACAGTGCAACGAACCTGCACTATCGACCACAAGCACCTTGCCTGTGCCATCCGTTTCAAAAGCCGCTTTCAAAAACGTATTATCTTCCAGTGCTTTCAGGGTTACAATTTGCCCGGAAAAAGCGGCCCTGCCACCAAAATCACGAAAGACGGGGGCTGCCACCTGCAAATCTTCCAGATATTTATCATACAGATCTGTCGTTTTAAACATGAGTGATTCCTCGCATTAAATTCAGGCAATGCTGGCACAGGCTGAATTCGGGAACAAATCAGTTTCCACGACTTGAAGTGGAAAATTCAATGTTTTTCTCCTAGTGTAGCCAGCCTGAAAATCCATAAACAATGGGGAGTTCCGGTTATCATGGACGAATTAATCAATCAGGGTTTGCAATTGATGGCACTGGGAATGGGCACTGTCTTCCTCTTTCTCGGCCTACTGATCTTCGTCATCACCCTGGTGTCCCGTGTAATTCAGAAATATGAACTGAAAGCTGAAGCACCTGCCAGCACATCGACTTCCAGCCATGATGATCTTGTTGACGTCATCAGTGCCGCAATACAACAGTATCGCTCCGATCACCCCCGCCGCAAATGACCACAACACAGCTCCAGGAGAAATCTGCTCATGAATAAGCCGCTCGGAATTACCGAAGTCGCTCTGCGTGATGGTCACCAATCATTACTGGCCACACGCATGCGCATTGAGGATTTGCTGCCCATTGCAGAAAAAATGGATAAAATCGGTTACTGGTCGATGGAAATATGGGGTGGCGCCACCTTTGATTCATGCATCCGCTATCTGGGTGAAGACCCGTGGGAGCGCCTGCGTCTGCTCTCCAATGCCATGCCCAACACACGTTCGCAAATGCTGTTCCGTGGTCAGAATATTCTCGGTTATCGCCATTATGCCGACGATGTCGTCGATGCTTTTGTTGAACGCGCCGCCAAAAACGGCATGGATGTATTCCGTATTTTCGATGCCATGAACGATATTCGAAATCTGAAAACGGCAGTCAAGGCGGCCCTGAAGGTGGGTAAACATGCGCAGGGTGCTATCTCCTATACCATCAGCCCGGTTCATACCATGGACATGTGGATTGATATGGGAAAAGCACTGGAAGATATGGGCTGTCATTCCATCTGTATCAAGGATATGTCGGGACTGCTGAAACCCTATGCGGCTGAAGAAATTGTCTCCCGGCTGAAAGAATCGGTAACGATTCCAATTGCGCTGCATTCACATGCGACCACCGGCATGAGTACATCTGCCATTCTCAAGGCTGTCGAGGCAGACGTGGATATGGTCGACACCAGTATTTCCTCGATGAGTCACACCTATGGTCATTCTGCTACGGAATCCGTCGTAGCCATTATGGAAGATGAAAAACGCGCTACCGGCCTTAACCTCAAACTGCTGGAAGAAATCGCCGCTGACCTCCGGGAGATTCGCAAGAAATACGAAAAATTCGAAGGCTCCCTGCGCGGCATCGATTCACGCATTCTGGTTGCACAGGTTCCCGGCGGCATGCTCACCAATCTGGAAAGCCAGCTGGTATTACAAAATGCTGATGATCGTTTCGATGAAGTATTGGCTGAAATCCCCAGGGTTCGCGAAGATCTGGGGTTTATCCCGCTGGTTACCCCCACATCCCAGATCGTTGGCACGCAGGCGGTATTCAATGTCCTGGCAGGCGAACGCTATCGCACCATCACCAAGGAAACGGCCGGTATCCTCAAGGGCGCGTACGGTCAAACACCGGCACCGGTAGATACAGAACTGCAAATGCGCGTACTCGAAGGTGACAAACCGATTTCCTGTCGACCTGCCGACCTGATTGATGACGAAATGGATAAGCTGACACTGGAATTGAGCAGCATTGCTGCCGAAAAAGGCTTCGAGTTATCGGACAAACTGATCGACGATGTACTTATCTATGCCCTGTTCCCGCAAGTCGGCCTGAAATTCCTCAAGAACCGCAATAACCCCGATGCCTTTGAACCGGCCCCATGGCTGGAAGAAGAGACTGAACTGCCACCTGCTATCGCTGAACGCTATCTCATTACAGTCAATGGCTCCGATTATGATGTTGTGGTGACACCCGAAGGTGAAGTCAGTTCCATGCATCCTGCCGACAGCGTTCCGATCAACCCGGCTCCGGCTGCTGCCCCGGCTGTCAACAAGCCCGCCACCTCGGTCGGTGCGCCGATGGCCGGTACTATCTTCAAAATTAACGTTACAACCAATCAACATGTTGAGGATGGTGATGTCATCCTGATTATGGAAGCCATGAAAATGGAAACAGAAGTTCGCTCCACGCATAGCGGCACCATTGTCAGCATTGAAGTGAAAGAAGGTGATGCTGTCACCGTAGGACAACCACTGGTTACTATCTCATGAACACATTGAACGAACTGCTCATAAAACTGTGGGTCACCACAGGAATCGCCAACTTTGAGTGGGGTCAGGTGCTGATGATCGGTATCGGCCTGTTGCTGCTCTATCTGGCCATCGTCAAAAAATTTGAACCATTATTGCTCGTCCCCATGGGTTTTGGTGCTATTCTAAGCAATATTCCGGTTGCGGAAATTTCCGGACCCGATGGAATTCTGGGCATTCTGTACCACACAGGTATTGAGACCGGCCTGTTCCCGCTACTTATTTTCATGGGCGTGGGGGCGCTGACCGATTTTGGTGCCCTGATAGCTATGCCACGCACCCTGATGCTGGGCGCAGCAGCCCAGTTCGGTATCTTTGTTACCCTGATCGGTGCATTGGCCTTGAATATGGTTCCCGGCTTCGAATTCAGCCTGGCAGATGCTGCTGCTATCGGCATTATCGGTGGTGCCGATGGTCCCACGGCCATCTTCCTGGCATCAAGGCTCTCCCCTGACCTGCTCGGCGCCATTGCTGTAGCAGCCTATTCCTATATGGCGTTGGTGCCGATTATTCAGCCACCCATTATGCGCTGGCTGACCACAGAAAAAGAGCGCAAAGTGCGTATGGAACAGATGCGCCATGTCAGCAAGGCTGAAAAAATTGCCTTCCCGCTCACAGTGCTACTGCTCTGCGTGATCTTCCTGCCAACCGCCGCACCGCTGATCGGCATGCTCACTTTCGGAAACCTGCTCAGGGAATGTGGCGTGGTGGACCGGTTATCCAATACAGCACAGCATGAATTGATTAACATTGTGACTATTTTCCTCGGACTGTCCGTTGGCTCCAAACTGCAAGCCGATCATTTTCTTAATATGGAAACGCTGGGCATCCTGCTGCTGGGCATGATCGCCTTCGGCATCGGCACTGCAGCCGGCGTATTGATGGGCAAAGTGATGTATCGTTTAAGTGGTGGAAAAATCAACCCGCTGATTGGTGCAGCCGGTGTATCCGCCGTTCCAATGGCAGCACGCGTGGTGAATAAAGTCGGTCTGGAAGCCGATCATCATAACTTCCTGCTCATGCATGCCATGGGACCGAATGTGGCGGGGGTTATTGGTTCCGCTGTTGCTGCCGGTATCCTGTTAGCTGTTGTTGGTGGCTGATAAATAAAGCATCACCGACAACCCATCCATACCAGTCAAATCATTCTCTATTCCTTCTGAATGGTTCTTCAGGGAGAAGAAGCCGCCATGGCTGAGACAAATTACAGCGCTTCGATCAAACACATGTGAACAGGCCCTGGTTCAGGACTGAAGCAAAGCCTTTGCCGCTTCAGGGTCGAAGTGCTCTTTTTCCACACGCAGATAAGCCACCTTTTCTTCCGCAACAACCCTGACCTCTGCCACACCCGCCAGTTGCAACAGGGATGCTTCCAGCCTTTTGGCGTCACCGATGCGTGAAGGATCAACAGCCATCATGGTGGCTGAAAGCATGCGTGGCGGTGTCATGCCATATGCCAGCCCCAGCCACAGTATTGCACCAAACGAACAGGCAACGAAAATTCCGGTTACGCCAAAATGCCCCAGTAATATGCCGCCACCGGCTCCACCGACAAAAGCGCCGAGAAACTGGCTGGTTGAATATACCCCCATGGCCGTCCCCTTGCCATCCACCGGTGCAATACGTGATACCAGCGAAGGCAGGGTTGCTTCCAGTACATTGTAGGCAATAAAAAAGAGCAGCAGGCCGGTAATTACACCGATCCATCCACTATGAGTCATCGATAGTACAGCGGCGGAAACAGCAATCAGTGCAATCGCAGCCAGAAAAACAGGTTTCAGCTTTTTACGTTTTTCAGCAATGATCACCATTGGGACCATCAATGCCATCGCCACCACCAGAATCGGCAAATAGACCCATGAATGGTGTATCGACGGCAAATGCAACTGATCGCGCAATACAAAAGGCAGCGCTATAAACATCGCAGTCATAATCGAATGCAGAATCAGAATACCAATATCAAGCCGCAATAATTCCATATTCCGTAGCGCAGCTCCCAACTGGGCGGGAATCGTTTCTGCATCACGATGAATTGAGCTGTGCTCCGGCGTAGGAATGGCTGTATGCAGCACCACAATCGCTCCCACCGCCAGCACAGCGGTAAGCCAGAATATGCCATTCACCCCGATAGCAGCATCCAGCCACGGCCCCAGTATCAGCGACACTGTAAAAGACATCCCGATGGACATGCCGATCATGGCTGTTGCCTTGGTACGTATTTCTTCGCGCGTCAGGTCGGCCAGCAAAGCCATCATGGCGGCAGCAATAGCACCCGCAGCCTGTAAGGCACGGCCAAATATCACACCCCATATATCATGTGATGACGCTGCAACCACGCTACCGATAGCAAAAATAATCAGCCCGGCCGTGATCACCGGTTTTCGCCCGATCCGGTCCGACAACATTCCGAACGGAATCTGCAACAGTGCCATGGTCAAACCATAAGCCCCCAGCGCCAGTCCGATCAGCATAGGCGTCACGCCATCGAGATGTTCGGCATACAGTGCAAACACCGGCAGAATGAGAAACAGGCCCAGCATGCGCAGGCTGTAGATACCGGCCAGCGAAAATACACTTCGACGTTCAGCGGAATTCATAAGTTTATCCTTTTCATGATCAACAGAAATTTGATACACCCCGCATCCTACACCTCATCTCCAAATAGGAAAAACCGCAAAAATATAAACGCAATTCTCGCACCCTGGTGATGCCTTCAATACGTCGCTGATTTATGAAACCCGAGGGCAATATTGGCTTTTTTGCTACAAAATGACTTCAAAGCGTAGAAGTCCTACGTTAGCCGTATGAATCGCAGAATTGCCGCCCGGATTACGGATAATCTGATACGATGGCTGGATAGTCAGCCACGGCATCAGCACCAGTCGATAGGTTAATTCCAGCGTTGTTTCAGTACTCAGGTGGGTATCAGCTCGGGCAATGGCGATACCGATATCATCTTCATCGCGTGTTGGAATGATGCCATGCAGGTGAAACCCGCCGCCGATATAACGCGTAATTGCATTCCGTGCAGCCGGTGCCCAGCCATATTGAAAAAATGCGCCGACCGTGGAATCCACGTCAAAATGCATAATTTCCTGATCAATAATACCGTACATACCATAATCATTCCCGAATGTCTGTCCGGCGAAGGCTTTGTCCGCACTGTGATTCCAGTAGCCCACTTTATAAGTAGCTGTGCCGACACTGAATCCGGCCTCGCCAAGCATTAACTTTCCCTCTGCCGAATGAATACTTCGTGTCGAAGGATCACCATCATAGATAGCCATCTGCACATAGCTGTTACCCGTCGGTGTAACACGAACACGTACAGCCAAACCCGCCTTGGGGAATAGCGATACCGAGACATTAGCAGACATATCAGGGCCAATACCAAATGAGCTGTCAATAAATAAAGAGCCATAATCCGACACATAGAATTCCGAATTCAAATCATGCAGACCAACCAGAACCGACAAAAAACCACCTGAAAACTGCTGTTCATACCATGCCTCATGCACAATAAACTGATCCGGCGCCTCTATATTACTGGCTGTTTGCAAATCACCGATAATATTGGCGCTCGGGTCACCGCCATGATTGCGCAGCCCATAGATAAACAAAGTCCCTCCTCGCCACAAACCCAGTTTCTTGCTATCCAACGTCATCGTCAAATCGAGATTATCCTGATAGACCGCGTTATTTCCGCCAGGTGTTCCACCTGAAAAGTCGCGCACAAATTCACCGATATAAGCACTTTCAATACGAATTCCACGATCTTCCAGACTGGCTCTTGTGCCTCCCCAGTCACCGCTAATACCCGGCAACACAATATCATGCCCATGCAGGGTCGCATCTTGTTGAGCACTTCCCGGCTGTCCGAGAAAACCGGGGGGCTCTGCCTGCGCCGTATGCGCTACAATGACCAGAGTGAAAAGCAGTAATAAATACCCGACATGATATCTGTGCCTCACGTTATTTTCTCCCTCCGTGCCAGGTCGCGCATAACTTAATATTAATAGTTAGGGTAAAGCAGCCCATAAGATAAGGATAAAGAACAGCAACGACAGCAACAGAATGGTCGGTGCCCAGTATTCGGCCGGAAAAGCAATTTTATTCGCCTGCTTTCTGGTCATACCACAGCCCGAACAACGATTGCGATAAAACAGCTTCACCACCAGCAACCACAGCCCCAGAGTGAAAATAATCAGTAACCACGACCAGAAACCGAGTCGGGGTTTTTGAACTGTTTTTCTTTCACAATAATAGCAATAACGTTTTTTCACAAAGCTGATTAAAGATGATTCTCCCTTCTCATACAAGCCAAACATCGTGCCGGGTCAGGGCAATCGCATTAATATGCCTTTAAACCCTCCTTTTGATCTGCCCCGGATTGAATATTTCAGCGGCATTTTTTGCATCCTTCGCTCTGACAGGATAAACTGCGATGATGTTAAAGCGAATCACTCTCTGCCTCGCACTGGTCTTGTCCGTGATTTGCGCTATTCCACCATCGTATGCAGCAACAGATATCTATTTTGTCCGCCATGCCGAAACGATGGGCAACCTTACCCATCATCATAGCCGCGAAAACGACCGCACTCTCTCTCCGACCGGAATCCGGCAAGTGGAAAATCTGACCCGGGCACTGGATCAGTTACAATTCGATTATATTATCGTCAGTCCGAAATACCGCGTGCTGAAAACCATTTTACCCTATCTGAAAAAACATCAACTGGTAGCCGAAATCTGGCCTGAACTGGCAGAATGCTGCTGGCAAAAACAAAGAACACTATCCTCCGGCTCACTCCGTCGCGAATCCCGGATCAGTCTCGAATCCGCCATGAAACCCTATTTCACCTTTGCCAGAGCAGATGACCATTACAGCTACAAGACCCGCGATTACGGACAGGGCATGGTGCAAATATCCATGGCAACGGATAGAATCAAACAACGATTCGCAGGCTCGGACAAACGCATCCTGATTGTCGGGCACTATCATGCCGGCTCTCGCATTATCGAAATGCTGCAAGGCCTCGAACCTGTCGGACGTTATAAAATAGCCAATACACAAATCATCCATCTGCAAGAAGGCAAGACCGGTACATTCTTCCTGACCAGTGATTAAGGGCGTTCTTTAGCTTCTACAAGCGCTCTACCAGCTCCAGCGCCACCCGTTTGTTGTAATCATTGATCTTCCAGTGTGTCGGCATCCAGCCCACCAGAAAGCGATAAAAGTCGGTCTGTGCAACCGGAAACAGTGCACGCCACTCTTTTTCCAGAGCATCCTGATCCACATCACTTTGCCTGTCCGTCAGGGCAGATTTCAGGGCTGCAAAATAATCGTCAAGCAAATGTGCCTCGAACTGCTCATGCTCTCTATCATCCAGACAGCTACCCAGAAAATATGCGACATCCTTCATACCGCAACCGCCACCGACATATTGAAAATCAACGGCAGCCACCGATTTGGAATCGGCTGAAAAGCAGAAGTTGGCCAGTTTGGCATCGCCATGCACCAGTGTTTTGTAGTGCGCATTGGCCAGCATCGAATCAATCACCGGCGCAGCATCACGCAGTTTTTCATCATCCATCACAGCCAGCTCATCGGGGCGTGTTGCCAGATGCCAGTATGTGCCGGTCGGCCACAAACCGGCTGGATCTGACCCCATAAATGTGGCATGGAAATTGGCCAGCCAGTGCAGACAGAGGCGCACACCATCCAGATCAAGTGTCTCCCTGCGCAGAGGGAAACCTGCCGCATCCAGATCTTCCAATACCATAAGATGCTCCTCACCGATCGTTTCAGAGGCAAAACAGTGCGGAACCCGGCAAGCATCACCGCAGCGCCCTGCCCGGTCATGGTACCAGTTCATTTCCACTTCATAGGATTTTACCTTGCGCCGGTGCGACCGGTCATTGTGCCAGCCACGCGGATGATTCACTTCAGAGGGAAAAATCACATGTTTGAGCACGGCGCTCGGTGCCTCTGAACCGGACAACGCATAGCGCACAATCTCGCCATAGCCACTCCACAGCGACTGAATCACCTCACCGCGCTGTGCAAAATCCGCTCCGGTGGCTTGCATAACTATCTCATTCAACTGTTGCTGCATCTGCTCTCTCTTGTCACAACGATCACGGATCAATCTTCCGGCTTGCGTTTGAAACAGTGCACCCACACCTGCGATTCACCACTCCAGACCATACCTTTGTGCATGTTCAGAATCAGGGACTGATACATGTCCAGGGAAGCAAAACCCTCCGCCTGAGCATCCGCCTCGGTCATATCACCGATTTTCTGCCGCTTAAGGTCCGTCACAATGAACGGAACACCATCCAGTTCAAACACTTCATTCGGATAGGCATAAACACCATCACGTCGCTGTTCTGTTTTTCTACCCTCAAGCGCGGCAGCGACCAGTTTCGGATGACGCACCAGACGGTCGATATCGCAAGTCTTTTCGGGGTATGCATTCATATGATCTCCATCTATAAGTCCATTTCCCTGAATTATTCAACAGGCAGGGGAAACATACAACGCAGCTGATTTGAGCAAGCATGAGCTTTCTGCTTCCCAATCCCCGTCGAAGTGGTGCAAGCCGGCTGTTCATCATCTACACTCGGCAATGACTGAGGGAGTAATGACACCGAAAGAATTTATAGCCAAATGGTCGAAATGACCAAGTTCCAAATGTGCTGTAAATTCACTTTCCATCAGCTTGGATATAGTCATTTGATGCTCCGCACCTTTGCCCCTGCGGCCTGAAGCTGGATATTCTGACCACGCTGGTGGAAGCATATGAATCCAGACACTATCCCATCGATATGCCGGCCCCGATTGAGGCCATTAAGTTTGAAATGGAACAACAGGAATTATCAGTCGCAGACCTTGAACCTATGATTGGCAGAAGAAGTCGGGTGTATGAAGTACTGGCACATAAGCGGAGCCTGTCTCTGAATATGATCAGAAATCTGCACAGGGGACTGGGCATTCCTGCCGAAGTGCTCATTCAGCCACCTGTTGAAACACATGCCTGAACAGCACTAACAGTGCTTCGTCTTGTTTCGCGCACTCTGTGGAGACCTTGTTTGACAATGTGAATGATAACGTTATATGATGACGATTATGCGTACCATTGTTGATATACCGGAACAGAATATTCAGGCGCTGGATGCCATTTGCAGTAGAGAGCATATCTCGCGGGCCGAGGCTGTACGGATGGCGGTGGCCGATTATTTGAAACGGCATGGCTCCCGACCGGATACTGCCTTCGGACTCTGGCAGGGGCGCGGCAAGGATGGCCTTTGCTATCAGGATGACCTGCGCGAAGAATGGAACCCGTCCACGCTTCATGAGCCATCCGCTGAATGAAAGCACTGTTCGACACCAATATCCTGATTGATTATCTGAACGGTATTGAGGCGGCGAAAACCGAGCTGGCTTTGTACGAATCGCCGGCCATTAGTTCCATCACATGGATTGAGGTGATGGTAGGCGCGCGATCCGAGGACGAGGAAGTCCGGCTGCGTGCTTTTCTGAACCGATTTCGCATCGTGCCGGTATCTGGCGAAGTGGCGGAACGGGCAGTGGAACTGCGGCGGCAATACCGAATGCGGCTCCCTGATGCGATGATTTGGGCATCTGCTTTGTGCGAATCGTGTTTGCTGATTAGCCGCAATACCCGCGATTTCCCGCCGGATCATCCGGGCGTGCGCGTGCCTTACACGGTTTGACACCATTCACTTTCAGGAGAACAGCTTTATCGTTCATTCAGCGACAGAGGTAATCCCACGCTGAAAACAACACTTGCCGTCATGCAAGCATTAGGGCTCGATATTACAGCCAAACGGCACTCCTGATGATTTATTTACAATATGCACGTTTTATTTTCGTATCTTCCGGCATCATGTCTGATCCTGGGGTATGGATATCCTTGCTGTCAGGTTAATAAATATTTGCATGCCGCTTGAGCTATCGCTATGGTTCGCCGCCCTATAAAAAGGAAAGAGAAATAAGAGGAAGAACGTTCATGTCTTTGGCGCTGGAAGAAAAAAACACAATTATAGAAAAATTTCGTCGTAATGAAGGCGATACAGGTTCACCGGAAGTGCAGGTTGCCCTGCTGACAGAGCGCATCAACCAGCTCTCCACCGGTCATTTCAAGGAACATCATAAAGATCACCACTCACGCCGCGGCCTGCTGAAAATGGTCGGCCAGCGTCGCAATTTGCTGAACTATCTCAAGAATAAAGATTTCGGGCGCTATCGCACCCTGATCGACAGCCTCGGACTGCGTCGCTAAACAATTTTCGGCGGCCCTGCAAAGGGTCGCCTTTTTTCTTTTTGTCGCTTTGACACCACGCCAGGGACATGTGCGAAAAAAAGGAATCTATCTATGTTTGAAGTTAAAAAAACACAGGCCGAAGTTGCCGGCCGCACCATCTCATTCGAAACAGGACGCATCGCGCGTCAGGCCGGCGGTTCTGTACTGGCCCAGGTTGGCGACGTCGTCGTTCATGTTGCTGCAACCGCTGCCAAGCAGCCATTGCAGGGCGTGGATTTCATGCCACTGACCGTTCACTATCAAGAAAAAACCTATGCTGCAGGCCGTTTTCTCGGTGGTTTTATCAAGCGTGAAGGCCGCCCGTCTGAAAAAGAGACACTGACCTCCCGCCTGATCGACCGTCCGATCCGCCCGCTGTTCCCGAAAGGTTATTTTCACGAAACACAGGTCATCGCCACGGTGATGTCCGCCGATGAATATACCAACCCGGATATCATTGCCATTAACGGCGTATCCGCTGCGCTGGCCATTTCCGATGTACCGTTTGCAGAACCCATCGCCGCCTCCCGCGTCGGTCTGATCGATGGTGAATTCGTATTGAACCCGACCTATCAGGAACTGGAAGACTCCAAGCTCGACCTGATCGTAGCCGGTACCCGTGATGCTGTACTGATGATTGAATCCGAAGCCAAAGAGCTCTCCGAAGAGCAGATGATCGATGCCATCATCTTTGGTCAGGAAGGCTATCAGCCTGTTCTCGACGCCATTGAAGAGCTGGTTAAGCTGGCCGGTAAAGAGAAACTGGTAGTTGAACTGGCCGGTAATGCCGATGTACAGGAAGCCGTCAATGCCGCCTTTGAAGCCGATGTGCGCGAAGCCTATGCCACGGTTGATAAATCTGCCCGTGCTGCCAAGATCGAAGCACTGCGTGCTGCAGCGCAGGAAAAGCTGGCCGGTACGGAAGAAAACCCGGGACAGTTCTCCTCCAATGATGTGGCTTCAGCTGTAAAGAATCTGGAAAAGAATGTCGTTCGTCGATCCATCATCGCCGGCAACCCGCGTATCGATGGCCGTGCCACCGATCAGGTTCGTGCTATTGACTGCCAGATCGGCGTACTGCCACGCACCCATGGTTCCGCCCTGTTCACCCGTGGTGAAACCCAGGCGCTGGTGACCATTACACTCGGTACGGAATCCGATATGCAGATGACCGAATCGCTCGAAGGCGTAGCCAAGCAGCGTTTTATGCTGCACTACAACTTCCCGCCATATTCTGTCGGTGAAGCACGTCGCATGGGCCCTCCGGGACGTCGTGAAATCGGCCATGGCCGTCTGGCTCGCCGTGGTGTGGAAGCTGTGCTGCCATCCATGGAAGAGTTCGGTTATGCCATTCGCTCCGTGTCTGAAATCACCGAGTCCAACGGTTCATCCTCCATGGCTTCCGTTTGCGGCACCTCGCTGGCACTGATGGACGCCGGTGGACCGATCAAGGCTGCTGTCGCCGGTGTGGCTATGGGCCTGATTCTGGAAAAAGACGGTTATGCCGTACTGACCGATATCCTCGGTGATGAAGATCATCTGGGCGATATGGACTTCAAGGTGGCCGGAACACGTGAAGGCGTCACCACCCTGCAGCTGGATATAAAAATCGGCGGTCTGACCCGTGAGATTATGAAAGAAGCACTGGCGCAGGCCCATGCCGGTCGCATCCATATTCTGGATGAAATGGCCAAATGCATGGAAGAGCCTCGCGACTCCATTGCCGATCATGCACCACGTATGTTCACCATGAAGATCAAGTCCGACAAAATTCGCGAAGTGATCGGTGCCGGTGGTAAAGTGATTCGCGGCATCGTCGAAGAAACCGGGGCCAAAGTCGATATTGCTGACGATGGCACGATCACCATCTTTGCTGTTACCGGTGAAGCCGGTGAAGCGGCCAAGAAGATGATCGAAGATATCGTCGCCGAAGTCGAAGTCGGTGCAGTCTATACCGGTAAAGTGGTGAAGCTGATGGACTTCGGTGCCTTCGTTCGTATTGTCGGTGGTACAGATGGTCTGGTGCATATTTCACAGATTGCCAATCACCGCGTTGAAAAAGTAGCCGATGAGCTGAAAGAAGGTCAGGAAGTTCGCGTCAAGGTACTGGATGTAGATCGTAACGGTCGCATCCGCCTGTCCATGAAGGCGCTGCTTGAAGAAAACGCTGAAGGCTGACAAGTATCAAAATACGCAAGGAGGCGGGCTTATGCCCGCCTCTTTTTTTGCCCGGCATCATCATCGCATGCTTGTCGACCATGTGTTTTTCCCCGTAACGCGCATGGACCTTTTCCACCTCATGCCATGACACATATGTCACTCCACGTATACAACATTCTGATAGCATCTCGCCATGCCATTTGATTTAGCTGTCATTGATCTGGATAACACACTTTATGCCGCCGATAGCGGCGTATTTGCGCGTATGGATAAGCGCATGACTGAATTTGTAGCAAACGAACTGGGTGTAAACAGCGAAGAAGCAGACAGACTGAGAGTGAAATATTGGCGCGAATACGGCACGACATTGCGCGGCATGATGCTGCATCATGGCATGGATGCCGAGCCCTTTCTGAAGGATGTGCATGATATCAATGCGCACGAGATTCTTGGCAAGGATGAAGCACTGGATATGGCTTTGGAACGCCTTCCTGCACGCAAGGTCATTCACACCAATGGAATCCGTGAACATGCAGAAAAGATTCTCGAAACGCTGGGTATCGCCCATCATTTTGGCGCGATCTACGATATCCGCTTCAACAACT
>JAUZQH010000023.1 GCA_030951065.1 Mariprofundus sp.
CAACTTCAAGAGGTCTCGGAAGAAGAAGGCAAGAAAGGGGTCGCTGAATGCAAACTCATAAACTCAGAGCTGTAACCCTGATCGGGTAGCCGGGGGATTTTACCCCCCCCGGCGCGAAGATATTTGTCAAATCAAGGCCAGCACCCGTTTATCCTGTACATGTTTTCCTGGCAGGCCGGACTTCAATTTATCCGATTGGAACACTCCAACTTTTTTGATGATTAACTCATGCCCGTACTCATCCACCCTGAACACACATGCCAAGTCCGGAGTGTGGCTTCAGCCAATCCGGTGATACAATCCGGACCTGTCAGGTTAAAACTCAGCATTGCTGTTTCCTGTCCGGCTTATACATAGGTCGTTACTGTTTCTCGAGGTTCAAATTCAATGATTCTGATCATCAATAGCGGCAGTTCATCGATAAAGATGGCACTGATCGACAAGTTATCGGAAGCATTGCTGGCCGAAGGCAGGGCCGAGCGACTGGGTGATGTGCAAGCGCGACTAAGCTGGACCATCACAGATCAGGTGCATGACATGGATCTGCAGGGCGCCCGACATGAAGCGGCCATGCTGCAGATGCTCAGTGTCCTTTTTTGTCACATAGAAAAAACCGGCATTGTTGCCGTTGGTCATCGGGTTGTGCATGGTGGTGAACGCTTCGTTGCACCAACCCTGCTGGATGATGCCGTTATTGCAGAGATCCAGTCGCTGTCGCATCTGGCACCGCTGCATAATCCGGCAAACCTGCTTGGCATCCATGCAGCGATCAAGCATATGCCGGAGATTCCGCATATCGCCGTTTTTGATACGGCCTTTCATCATGCCATGCCGCTTTGTGCCAGTCTGTATGCCGTGCCTTACCGGTGGTATGGCGAATATGGTGTGCGTCGCTACGGCTTTCATGGCACCAGCCATCACTATGTCGGCCAACAGGCGGCCCTGATCCTTGATCGCCAGTTCAGTGATTGTCGCTTATTAACCGTGCATTTGGGTAATGGTTGCAGTGCCACGGCAATTGTCGATGGCATTAGCGTGGATACAACGATGGGCATGACTCCGCTGGAAGGGCTGATGATGGGCACACGCAGCGGCGATGTGGATCCAGGCCTGCATGATTTTATCGCCCGAGTGAGCGGTAAAACACTGGCGGAAATAACCGATGTGTTAAACCGTGAATCAGGGCTTTTGGGCGTGTCCGGACGCAGTAATGATATGCGCGAACTACTGGCGGCTGCAGATGATGGTGATGAACGGGCAGTGTTGGCGGTTGATATTTTTTGTTATCGGTTGGCAAAATCACTGGCCGGGCTTGCTGTGGCACTGGGGCGTGTTGATGCCATTGTGTTTACCGGCGGCATTGGCGAAAATGCCAGCGTGGTTCGAGCCAAAACGATAGAACTGCTGGAAATGCTTGGCGCGCAGCTGGATACGGTGCGCAATCAGCGACATGGCCAGGATTCGAATGGTTTTATCAGTCCATGCGGGGCAAGCCTGCCTGTACTGGTTGTGGCAACGAATGAGGAAAAAATGATTGCCCGCTATGTCAGCGCAATCGTCAATGCGCAGGAGAATATCTGATGAGCCATACGTTTTTACTTGTATCGACTGGTGCCGGGGCTGGCTTAACCACGGTCGCTCTGGGACTGGTTCGGGCGCTGGACCGCATGGGTATCCGTACCGGCTTTTATAAACCGATTGCCCAGTTGCGTGATGGTGATTTTGGTCCCGAGCGTTCCACCCAGTTGATTGAGCATATGAGCAATATTACCGCCCCGCAGCCGATCAGCCTGCACCGGGCGACCACATTGCTGGGTAGTGATCAGGAAGGTTTACTGATGGAGGAGGTGATCGCCCTCTACCAGCAGAGTATGCAGCATGCAGATGTGGTTATTGTTGAGGGACTGGTGGCCGATGGTCATGCCGGTTACGCCACACGCCTGAATGCTGCGGTGGCACGCGCACTCGATGCCGAGGTGCTTCTGGTTGGCAAGCCGGAATCCAATCTGGAAGAATATATTGATATTGCCGCGCGTGCCTTTGCTGATGATAATGGTACGGCCTTGATTGGTATTATCCTTAATAAGGTAGGCGCCTGCGGCGACGGGCAGGCGGCACTGCAAGCAGATGAATTGCAATCTGGTGCAGGCGATGATGCGCTGTTGATGCGCAAATCATCGCCTGCTGAATTCCCCGATATGACCGGTAAACCGTTTCATTTTATCGGCGCTATCCCGTGGCAGAGCGCGCTAATTGCACCGCGTATGCTGGATGTAGCCACTTATCTCGGGGCCGAGGTTGTTTTTGCCGGCAAGCTGGCCTGGCGGCGAGTGCAACGTATTGAAGTGTGCGCACGCACGGTAGCCAATACACTCAGTGTTTATCACCCCCATACCCTGCTTATTTTTCCGGGTGATCGTGATGATGTGTTTATTGCAGCCTGTATGTCGGCGATGAATGGCGTGCCGCTTGCCGGGGTTCTGCTGACCGGTGGCATGCAGCCTCATCCGCGTGTGATGGAACTTTGTGCACAGGCGATACAGACAGGGTTGCCCGTGCTGATTGTTGAGAGCAGTTCATACCAGACAGCAGCTAAACTGGCCAATATGCCAGCGGAAGTGGCGGTTGATGATTATACCCTGATTGATCGGGCTATGGATCATGTGGCGAATCACCTGGATGCAGACTGGCTTAAAGCACGTTGTGCGATCGAACGTCAACCGCGCTTGTCTCCTGCGGCATTCCGTTATCAGTTAATCCAGCAGGCCAGCAAGGTCAGGCGGCGCATTGTGCTTCCAGAGGGTGAAGAACCACGCACTGTCATGGCGGCACATCAGTGCCAGCAACGACATATCGCCCACTGTATTCTTCTCGGCAATCCGGTGAAAATTCATCAGGTTGCTACTGCACAGGGTATTGTACTGGATGACGGTATCAGCATTATTGATCCGGCAGATATACGGCAGCGTTATGTTGAACCGATGGTGGCCTTGCGACAGCACAAAGGCATGACCAGCGAAATAGCCGAGGATCAGCTGCAGACGCGTATTGTCCTGGCTACCATGATGCTGGCAGTGGGTGAGGTCGATGGCCTTGTTGCCGGTGCTTTGCATTCGACAGCCAATACCGTGCGACCGGCCTTCCAGTTAATCGGCACCAGTGCATCCGCCGAGCTGGTTTCGTCCATCTTCTTTATGTGCCTGCCCGATCAGGTGGTGGTGTATGGTGATTGTGCGATTAATCCCGATCCGGATGCCAGTCAGTTGGCCGATATTGCCATCCAGAGCGCGGATTCAGCCCATCGTTTCGGTCTGGAACCGAGGGTGGCGATGATTAGCTACAGCACCGGTGAATCGGGGGCAGGGCTGGATGTCGATAAGGTCCGGCAGGCCACTGCCATCGTACGCCAGCGTCGGCCGGACATACTCGTTGACGGACCGTTGCAATATGATGCTGCCGCTATTGCTTCTGTTGGCAAAAGCAAAGCACCGAACAGTCAGGTGGCGGGCAAGGCCAATGTGTTTATATTTCCCGATCTGAATACTGGCAATACCACCTACAAGGCGGTGCAACGCAGTGCTCATGTGGTCAGTATCGGGCCAATGTTGCAGGGCTTGAATAAGCCGGTAAATGATTTGTCGCGCGGTGCGACTGTTGAAGACATTGTCTATACCGTGGCACTGACTGCTATTCAGGCGGGTTAACCCAGATTTTAATTCCGGTGACACATAGCAGGGGTTTCCGCTGCGCTACCGCCCCGCATACAAACCGTTAGCGCCACATCAAAACCCACAACATGTACATTAAGCTGCACACAATACATTGTAATCCCTGCATGTTGTCCTATAAATTGATCGACGACACATAATGGAACCCCTTTTGCATGAATTGGAAAGCCAGCGTCATTAATCAAGAAAGTCTGGAGGTTTTTTGGTCTCGCAGGATTGATGACTCTAACCGGTTGATTTACGCAGTGAATGGCACCTGTATCAAGTGACTGTATCATTTTGAAATAAGCTGACCAGAACATAGAGAGATATGAGCTGTCGATCGTCCCTCATGCAAGTCGTTAATTTCGCTGCCTCGGATCGAGCCATAATCCGAGTAAGTCTGCCAGTAAATTTGCCAGCACATAGAAAGTGGCAATAATCAGTACACAGCCCTGTACCAGCGGATAATCCCGCCGCTGAATCGCCTCAATAGTCAACAGTCCCAGCCCCGGCCAGTCAAACACGGTTTCGGTAATCACCGCACCACCCAGCACAGCGCCCAGTTGCAGGGCAAACATGGTGATCACCGGCACAGCAGCCAGCCTCGCCGCATGCCGCCACCAGATATCACGTTCGGAGACTCCGAAAGCCCGGGCCGTGCGCACGGCATCGGAGCTCATCGCTTCCAGCCATGACGAGCGCGTCATGCGGGAAAGAATCGCCGCCAGTGCCGTTCCCAGCGTGATGGCCGGAAGCACGATCGAACCGGGCTGATCCATACCGGAGACGGGCAGCCAGCCCAAACCCACTGCAAAAACCAGCATCAGCAGAGGCCCAAGCCAGAAATTGGGAATGGAAACCCCCAGCAGGGAAAAACCCATGGCGGTCACATCCTGTGATTTTCCGGCATGGCGGGCAGCCCAGTATCCCAGCGGCAACGCCAGCAGCACGGCCAACAACAAGCTCGTGCATGCCAGTTTCGCAGTCGCCGGAACCCGCTCCATGATTCGCTCCAGCACAGGCCTGTGATCTACCAGACTAATCCCCCAGTCTCCCGTGCCTAAACCGGATAAATAATGTCCATATTGATCCAGGATCGGCTGATCCAGATGCAGGGCCTGACGCAAAGCCTGGCGATCTGCCGCCATGGCTGTTTCACCCAGCAATGCATCGACCGGATCGCCGGGCACCAGATGCAGCAAAAAAAATACCAGTGTCGCCACGCCCAGCAAGGTGGGAATGGCCTGCAATATCCTGATAAATACGATCCGCCCGAACACCCGGCCAGCCTAAAGAGATGCGGATGAATTGCATCCTGCAATGAATCAGATGTTACAAATCAGAACATATCTGTTCCACTGCATGCTTGCCTTCCCGATGTGGCACGGACATCCTTCATGCATGCAAACAGAACAACATTTTGACACACAGGAAATTGCCAAGTTCGAGGCTATGGCTGAGGAGTGGTGGGATCCGTCCGGTAAATTCAAACCGCTACATAGAATCAACCCGCTCAGACTCGATTATATTGCCCGCCAGGTAAAGCTGTCGGAAGCATCGATTCTGGATGTCGGTTGCGGTGGCGGTTTGCTGGCTGAAGGCATGGCTGCGCGCGGTGCCGCAGTCACCGGCATTGACCGCTCACCCAAAGCGCTCGGTGTAGCCCGGTTGCATAGTGAACAATCCGGCGTATCGGTCGAATATGTGGAAAATGATGCCGAAAGCTGGGCGGAAACCCATGCGCAAACATATGATGCAGTGACCTGTCTGGAGGTGCTGGAGCATGTGCCGGATGTGCCACGCACCGTTGCTGCCTGTGCTGCCATGCTTAAACCCGGTGGTCATTTCTTTTTTGCTACACTGAATCGTAACCCGGTGTCTTATATCAAAGCGATTCTGGGAGCCGAATATATCCTGGGCTGGCTGCCCAAAGGCACCCATGAATATGCCAAATTCATTAAACCGTCGGAAATGAATACCGCCTTGCGGGAGGCCGGACTGGAAATAAAAGATATCAAAGGCATGAGCTACGCCATTTTGACCGACAGCTTCTCGTTAAGCGATGACCTGTCTGTCAATTATCTCGGCTTCGCCATAAAACCTGATACGAACTCCGATACGTAACACTTCGCGTGTCCAGGCCGGATCTGATCTTCGGTGGACGAGTTCAAATTGTAGGATAGCTTGCCTCGCCATGCGTCGCCCACACCGATTTTTTCATGTTTCTACTTTCCTGATCCTTTTCGTGATGACATCAACGGCATATGCAGAGCCGGTGGACATTACTGCTGACGAGATCAGCCGAACAACTGACGGCATCGTGACTGCACGCGGCCATGTCATCATCAAACGCCAAACCGATACGCTGACAGCAGATGAGGTGATATACCGGATCAATCAACATGTGCTGGAAGCAAAAGGTCATGTCGTGATCAAATCGGAACAGGCTATCATCAATGCAGAACAGGCCATTATGCATACTGGCAGTAAAACAGGTAATATGCGCAAGGCAGTCATCACGCTGCCCGGCGGCGAACGACTGGCGGCTGAGCGCGTCAAACGTATTGATGATCATACTTTTGAGGCGGATGAGCTGACGTTCTCGTCCTGCCCGATTGATCAGGAATCCTGGCGCATCGCGGCCAGACATGCCGTGCTTGATCAGCAGAATGGCAGCCTGACAGCTGAAGACAGCCGCTTTGAATTTTGGGGTGTTCCGGTGCTGTATAGCCCCTGGTGGCAACAATCGACCAAAAGAAAGTCCGGCTTTCTCATTCCCGGCGTCAACATCGGTAAACGTCGCGGTACAGAAATCGCGCTACCCTATTATTTTGCCCCGTCGGAAAACTGGGATGCCACGCTGACACCACACTGGATGAGCGCACGTGGTTTTATGGGTGAAGCTGAACTGCGCCATGCATCCTCATTCGGACACGAGGAAATCAACTTTGCAGGCATCAATGATACGGTTACAGGCAGTAATCGTAACCGCCTTCAGGGTGATGTACACTGGAAGCTTCCGGCCAATATGGCGTTTGATGTACAGGCGGATCACATCAGTGATTACAACTATCTGGCCGATTACGCCACAGGCAGAGAGATCAGCACCTCGTACCTGCAGAGCGTCGCCACACTATCCCAATCAGGACAGCTCGGAGACATGACCGGAGACTGGTTCCTCCAGGCACAACATCAACAGACAACGCTACTGCCCAGCAATGCCACTACATTACAGGTTTTACCACGCTTCCAGAGCAATATGCAGTGGGAATT
>JAUZQH010000024.1 GCA_030951065.1 Mariprofundus sp.
TACTGCTACACACACCCTGTTCCGCTTGATTAACGATGCTCATACGCCACTGGGCGATGTCTTTTTCGGCACCGTCACCGGCCTCGGCGATGGACTGGTGGTTTCGCTGCTGTGTTCGTTATTGATGCTGTTTCGTTTGCGCCTCGGTATTGCGTCTGTACTGGCTTATCTTGTCTCGGGCCTGATCGCACAAATGTTGAAACGGCTGTTTGATATGCCCCGCCCGCCCGCTGTACTCGATCATGTGCACGTGCTCGGGCATACGCTCACGTCCCACAGTTTCCCGTCCGGCCATGCCACTTCCGATGGCGTCATGGTATTGCTGGCTTTTTTGATCTGGTCGCGCAGAGACTGGCGCAGCTGGAGCATGGCAACCCTGTTTGCGCTGGCTGCCATCGGGCGCATTTATGTCGGTGTACATTTCCCCCTCGATGTGGCTGTCGGGCTGGTCATCGGCACAGGAACGATGTGGCTATTCTGGCGCTGGTCGGCGGCATGGCCGATCGCAACATGGGAACAATCAGCCCGGGCATGGAAGATTCCCGGCTTCCTCGTGGCAGTGCAAGCGGCGGTGCTGGGGCTGGGTTATCATATACAGCCATCGACAGCCAGCGCGCTGACCCTCATTATACCGGTAGCAGCGCTGTTTACGCTTATGCAGGTTTGGAAAGAAAAACTTGGGAATGGACAACAGGAGAAGGGATAACTTGACCGACGATCATGAAATACGGGTTCATTTTGAACTGCTGGAACGACCCGACCGCGTGGAGGGTATCGCCCGCCTGTTGCTCAGACGCGGGCGCTTAACCCCGCATGCATTGATTCTTTGTCCCGATGCCGGTTTTGCCGCCCAGCTTGATGAACGCTTGTGGACGATTCATCCCGAATCCTTTCTGGCTCATGGCGTAGCTGAGGCCGATGAAAGCAAAAACACCGATCATCCGATTCTGCTGTCCACCGTCATCCTGCGGGATAATCAGCCTGAAGTACTGATTAATGGCGGCATGGAAATACCGCCCGATGTGTCCGGATTTTCACATATCGTGGATTTTGTCGATGGCTGGGATGAATCCCTCAAACAGGCTGCGCGCGAACGTTTCCGTACTTATCGTCAGATGGGTCTGGAGCCAACCTATCTCGGGGGTCAATCATGATGGATGAACGCAGGGCCTTTTTTCGTCATCCGGCCACAGCACCGATTCAGGTGTTTCCACAGCAACAGGTTCTTCACATGCCGATGCGTGATATCAGTGGTGGCGGCCTTGCATTCAAAAGCAATGTATTCCTGGAAGAGGGGAAAGTGCTGAAAATCCGGATTCCACATGTAAAGCCCCCGTTCGAAGCATCCTGTGTCGTGCGCTGGCGACGCAGACTTGATGATGATAACTATTTTGAAATTGGTGTGATGTTTCTTGATGAACAAACCCGGTTTCGCGTACGCATGGTCGAACAGGTCTGTTATATCATGCAGTACCGCCAACAGCTTGCTGAAAAAGGAAGGCACCTGACATTTGAAGAAGCGGCGAAAGAATGGGTTGATATGAATGCAGCCAGTTTCGGGAAATGTTAATACCACATCCGCACTTCTCACCATCAACATTTGCCTTTCTTGAGGAACTGGCGGCCAATAACAACCGGGACTGGTTTTCCGATCACAAGCAGCGTTACGATGATGTAGTAAGAGCACCGGCACTGGCATTTATTGAAGCAGTAGGAGAACAACTGCCCGGGTTTGCACCCCGCTTTCTCGCCGATAACAGAAAAACAGGCGGCTCACTGATGCGTGTATACCGCGATACCCGCTTCTCCAGAGATAAAACACCGTATAAAACCAATATCGGCATCCAGTTTCGTCATGAAGCAGGCAAAGACGTACATGCGCCGGGTTATTATGTGCATATCAGTGCAGTCGAATGTTTTGTCGGTGTCGGTATCTGGCATCCATCATCGGATGCGCTGAAAAAGATTCGCACAGCCATCGTCGAAAAGCCGGGCACCTGGTCAGAAACCCGTGAAAACGAGCAATTCAGCCGCTGGTATTCCCTGTCCGGCAGCAGCCTGAAAACCGCACCACGAGGCTTCGATAAAGCCCATCCGCTGATTGATGACCTCAAACGCAAAGACTTCATCGGCATAGCTCATCTGCCACCGGCGCTGGTCGAACAGGATGATTTCAGCGATATCGTCTGTGATTATTTTGCTGTCGGCACTGCGTTCATGCGTTTTCTTTGCACTGCCTTACGTCTGCCGTTTTGAGTATATCCTGTCATTTGGTTCTTTCTATCCGCAGCAGATACTGCACAAACACAGTTTGCCGGGTTGGTATTACATGGCTGACCATTGCGCTCGGGCATCACATCGGAAATAATCTGCGACTATGTTCGCAACCTGTTGTATGACACACATGCCTGTCCCTGCAAAAAGGAAATACTGAAAAATGACCTCAACGATTCTGTTTTTTGCATCCGGTCTGCTAACGCTGCTATGTGCCATCATTATCTGGCGCAATGCACTGAAGGGTAACAGCGCGCAAAATCCGACCAACAGTATTGCAGGCGTCCTGGCAGTCGCAATCGTGCTTAATATCTGGGCTATTCATCTGCTGGGATCCATGACTGCCGGCGGCATCAATTTCACACTGGCAACCAGCACGGCAATCATGACCCTGCTTGTACAGATCATTTACAGTATCGGTATTTTGCGACATGGTATTCAGGGTCTGGGGTTATTTTTACTGCCGGCAATCGCTGTCCCCCTATTCCTTATTCCGTTGCTGCCGGAGGCACATGCCCCCAACTGGGTGCACACGTCCTCAGTGCTGGAAACCAGCCATCTGCTGATCTCCATGCTTGCCTATGCCATACTGACACTGGCTGCGATTCATGCCGTCATGCAAATCATGCTGGACCGGGCGCTGAAGAAGAAACGATTATCCATGCTCGTTCAGACACTGCCGGCACTGGTGGATATTGAACGTCATATGTTTGCCCAGGTAAAGATAGCCACGCTCCTGATTGGTATCAGTATTTTAACCGGGCTGATATGGCAATGGGTTGAATACCAGCATTTTGCCCTGCTTAATCACAAGGTATTACTGGCACTGTTTTCCTTCGGCGTTCTGATTTTGCTGCAGATCAAGCGTCGTCGCGCCAGTTGGACCACACGTATTGCCAGTCGAACGGTACTGACAGCTTACGGGCTGCTGATTCTGGCCTATTTCGGCGTCAAACTGATTCATTCCCTGTTAAACTAAAGCCGAATATTCACATGGACAATCACCTTACGCATGGACATTAACGGATTCCCGTTTTCATTTGCCATCGGCACGCTGTTTATCCTGCTATTGCTTTCAGCATTCTTTTCCGGCTCTGAAACAGCCCTTACCCGCGCCCGCCGGGCAAGTTTGCGTGTACGCAGCGAGCAGGGAAACAAAGGGTCGAAAAAAGCAGAAGCCATGCTGAAGCAACCGGAGCGTATGCTCTCGACCATTCTGCTGGGCAACAATTTCGTCAATATCTTTGCATCCGCACTGGCCACGGCACTGTTTGTCGAACATTTTGGTCAGGCCGGCATCATCTATGCCACCATCGCCATGACGGCCGTCGTATTGATTTTCGCCGAAATTCTTCCCAAAACCATTGCCGTCGCACATGCTGAAAGCATCGCCTGCAAGGTAGCCGGGCCCATGCATACGATACAGACCATGCTGACACCACTGGTCACCATACTGATGAGTATCATCACCCTGCTTAAACGCCTGTTGCGTGTACCGGAACAAACGGAAACGCCACTGACCCACAAAGAGCTGGCCAGCATGATTGATATCAGCGCTGAAACCGGCGTGCTGGATCAGGCCAGAGAGCAAATGCTCAACAGCAGCCTGACCCTGCATGAGGTTGCCGTAAAGGCAATCATGACACCGCGCAAACAAATGCACATGCTGGATGGATCACGAAGTGTTGCCGAATGCCTGAAACAGGCCTCTACGGAACCACACTCACGCCATCCGGTATTTCTGGGTAAAACCGACAACCTGATTGGCATTATCCATCTCAGGGACTTGCTCAAACTTAAAAACCCTTCTGAGCGACTATGCGATGCCATGATCTGGAAAAGCCCGCCGTATATTCCGAGCACAAAAAACACACTGGCGCAATTGTTCGATTTTCAGGCCAATCACCAACATATGGCTATTATCGTGGACGAATTCGGCGACATTGAAGGCCTGATTACGCTGGAAGATATCATTGAGGAAATTGTCGGCGAAATCCGCGATGAATCAGATATCCCGCCACAGATCGAAATGTGGCCGCAACCCGATGGTTCGCTGGTCACTGCCGCGACTGTTGCACTGCATGATATCAACCAGGCCATGGATGCCGAACTGCCGGAAGAAAGTGCCACCACGATCGGCGGCCTGATTGTGCATATCTTGGGTGATATTCCTGAAGGGCGTCTATGCCTGCCTATCGGTGATCTTAATGTGGAAGTGTTAAGTGTGCGCAATGACTGGATTCAACGCGTACGCCTGAGTCCGGCCAAAAAAGAACCCGTATAAAATAAGATGCTGATGACAAGGCATCCTGCCTGTCATCAGTTTGTCCGTGCGCTGCACGGAAGCCCTGCAACATTCACTTCATTCCATCAGACTGGGCAAACCCGCCCTGAAATCAGGAAATTTTAATTCCGGTAACAATTCCCGATGTAATAACCGGTTGGATATCCGTTTATTGTCCCGGAAAAACTCCAGTGCCGCCGCTGGTAAAAGCGCTTCCCCTTCCGTTTCAGATAACAGCTCCGGAG
>JAUZQH010000025.1 GCA_030951065.1 Mariprofundus sp.
GGTGTAACCGGTCGCGCCAAGAATGGCAACAGGGATAGTCATAGGTTCGATATGGTACGTTATGCATGCATTTTGTAAAACCGATACGACCTTTGTATAAGAATCGTTGTCGAAAATCGCTTGTTCAGTTACAGTCGAAAACAGTTTTAAGGACACGAAATGATCAGGAGTGATGCTGTTGGGACAGCCGGGTTGCGCGTGATTCTAAAATCGTTGATGGATGCCATGCGTCCGCTGTTTGAGGCGGGGCGGGATCTGGCACCTATTGTGCTGGTGATCCTGTTTTTCCAGGGTGTCGTACTCAGGCAACCTATTCCCAACCTGGAAGATATGCTTGAGGGGCTGGTATTGGTACTGGTCGGCCTGGCCCTGTTTGTGCGCGGTCTGGAGATCGGCCTGTTTCCGCTCGGTGAGGCCATGGCCCGCGCTTTTGCCAAAAAAGGTAATATCTACTGGCTGCTGGCGTTCGCTTTCCTGCTGGGTTTCGGTACGACAGTGGCGGAACCTGCGTTGATTGCTGTCGCTGGAAAAGCTGCAAAGGTTGCGGCGGATAGCGGCATGATTGCCTCGACACCGGATGCGATGGATGGTTATGCCAACGGATTGCGTCTGGCGGTTGCGTTGTCTGTCGGTACGGCGATTGTGTTGGGCGTATTGCGTATTCTGTCCGGCTGGCCACTACATTTCTGTATCATGGCCGGCTATCTTGTTGTGGTGGTGATGACTGTTTTTGCGCCGAAGGAGATCATCGGCATTGCCTATGATTCGGGTGGGGTGACCACCTCAACGATTACGGTACCACTGGTCACAGCTCTCGGCATCGGTCTGGCAACATCCATTCGCGGGCGTAATCCGTTACTGGATGGTTTTGGCCTGATTGCGTTTGCATCATTGTTGCCGATGATTTTCGTCATGGCTTACGGTATGTTGATTTTATGAGCCTGTTCACACTGTTCGGAGATACACTGCTGTCGACGCTGCGTGATGTTACACCCATTATCACTGTATTGCTGGGATTTCAGTTGCTGGTACTGCGCCAGCCCATTGCCAATGTGTGGCGTGTGGTGCGTGGGTTTGTCTATGTGTTGCTGGGGCTGGCGTTGTTTCTTATGGGGCTGGAGAAAGCAATTTTTCCGCTTGGCGAAGTGATGGCATCGCAATTAACCGACCCCTCCTTTTTATACGGTTCGGCAGCCTCCTCAATTACGACGGTGCAGTGGGAACATTTCGGATGGGTCTATGCTTTTGCATTTGCCATTGGTCTGGCAACCACACTGGCGGAGCCGGCCCTGATTGCTGTTGGTATGAAAGCGGAACAGGTTTCCGGTGGTGCGATTTCGGGATGGGGTTTGCGTCTGGCGGTGTCTCTGGGTGTGGCGATTGGCGTATCCATCGGCTGCTACCGTATTGTTACCGGCACTGATTTATGGCTATATATTATGGTGGCTTATATTGTGGTGATTATCCAGACCACGCGGGCACCGGCCATGATTATCCCCCTGGCTTATGATTCGGGCGGTGTGACGACATCCACGGTTACAGTTCCATTGCTGGCTGCGCTCGGACTCGGTTTGGCGGAAACGATTCCGGGCCGGAGCCCGTTGATTGACGGATTCGGCCTGATTGCATTTGCCAGTGTGTTTCCCATCATGAGTGTGATGGGATATGCCCAGGTGAGTCGCTGGCTGGAACGACGCAGAGATGAAAATAAAAGGACGAAAAATGAAAGTCCGGGGAATGGATAAGAAGAAGGTGGAGGAAAGCGATGCGTTTTAAATTATTGATTGCACTGGTGGCTGACACCAAAACGAACCAGATTATGACTGCTGCACGTGAAGCCGGAG
This sequence comes from Mariprofundus sp., assembly GCA_030951065.1. GTDB lineage: Bacteria > Pseudomonadota > Zetaproteobacteria > Mariprofundales > Mariprofundaceae > Mariprofundus. Next base: position 1,845 of record JAUZQH010000025.1, read on the forward strand.
CTACCGGTGCAACAGTGGTGGGCGATGCCCGTGGTGAGGGGTTGAATCCGAAAAAAACATTCTTTGGTCTGGCGCTGGAGGCACAGCGCGACATGGTGCTGTTTCTGGTTGAGGAGCATTTGAGCCGTAATATCCTTGAACGCATCGCAGAAGAAGCCGGCTTTGAAGATGACCCCGGCTCGGGTGTAGCCTTTCAACTGGATGTTGAGGATGCAGTCGGGCTTGGCGGTCAAATCATGTGCCTGATGGATGAAGTGGAGGAAAAGCTATGAGTAGCAATATCAATATTGATCCGGACGGAAAAGGCGTCATCACAGTCAAGGATGTGATGAAAACAGAGTATGATATGGTTGAAGGGATATCAACAGTGCGGCAGGCGCTGGCCGTCATGCGGCATGTCGAAACCAAATGCCTGATCGTTGATAAACGGCATGAATTTGATGAATACGGTATTGTGGTGATTGCCGATATAGCACGCCATGTTCTGGCGGCGAATCGTTCACCGGATCGGGTCAGTATTTATGAGGTGATGACCAAACCGGCCGTGACAGTGCATCCGGACATGGATATCCGCTATGCCAGTTCATTATTCGGGCGTCTCGGTTTATCGCGTGCACCGGTGGTGGAGGGCGGCAAGGTCATCGGTATTATCAGCTATACTGATATGGTGATGAAAGGTTTGCTGAGGCTGATCTGAACACACGCTGTATTGACGGAATCCATTCCTGTTGCTGCCTGAGTGAAAGCGAACACCGGCGTTAAAGCATGACATTGCTTATCAGCAAGGCGGTTTCCCAGTTATTGTTGCCGCCGGGTCTGTTGATTGTGCTGGCGGTTGTCGGATTAATGGGCTGGAAACGCCGCTGGGGCAGGGGTCTGGTAGCATTCTCGATGCTGGCGCTGTGGTTGTTGTCTATTGAGCCGGTGCGTGATGTGCTGTTATCCCCGCTGGAGAATCGCTATCCGGCTTTTCAGGCTCAATCGTTTGAGTCGATCAAAAATAAAAGCCCGGTGATTGTATTGCTTGGCAGCGGCATAGAAGAAAAGGCACCGGAATATGGCGGGCATGATGCTTTGTCCCGCAATTCCCTGATGCGCACGGTTTATGCTGCTGATCTGGCCCGTCGAACGGGTCTGGATATTTATGCGACCGGTGGTGTCGTATTGTCAGAAATGACGGAACCGGAGGGTATATTAATGCAGCGTATGCTGGTGCGTCTTGGTGTCGCTGAATCGAGCATTCACGTGGAAACAAAAGCCAATAATACCTGGGAAAATGCGGCCAATTTGCGGCATATGCTGAAATACGGGGGAATACAAACCATCGTACTGGTGACAACGGCATGGCATATGCCACGCTCGGTTCGGGTTTTCAGGCAACAGGGTTTTGATGTGGTAGCAGCACCGTGCGATTATGTGGTGAAAAGATCAGCCTATGATGTCAGAAGCTGGCTGCCACACTGGGATGTGATGGCTGATTCGGCTGACGGATTACATGAATATATGGGCATGTTGTGGTATTGGTTTCGTTACGGATAGTTATAAAACCGGGGCTAGGGGCTGGTCAGCCATCCTGCATGGGACTATGTTTGTTCTCTTCGTAAAAGGTTCATTCGGGGGCTTTTTACTGTGGAAAGTGAAATATTTTACTTGATGAGATCATGCGTCAGGGATTTGGAGGAAGTGTGAGTCAGTCGAAACAGATTCAATCAACTATCGACGATGACTTGTTCAGTGCGGGTGGCTCGTATCTGGAGCAGCTTTATGAGCAGTATCAGCGGGATCCGGCTTCATTGCCATCAGACTGGGCCGAATATTTTTCCGGCTTATCCGGCACAGATACAGGTAAAAGCCCCGGCCATCGTGAGATGCTGGAACGCATGGCTCCGGTTATCCGGTCTGCCAGTGCTCCGGTTGAGCACCATGTTCAGAATGATATTGAATACCCGTCACGCGCCTTTTATCTGATTCACGGTTATCGCATTCATGGACACCTGCATGCTGATCTCGATCCCCTGCACCTTGATCCGCGACCCCCGAGTCCCGAGCTTGAGCTGGGTTATTACGGCTTGTCGGAACAGGATTTGGATAACATATTTCCTGTCGGCGATCTGGCCGGCGGTAATCAGATGCGCCTGCGCGATATTATTGCCGTGTTGTCGGAAACCTATTGCGGTCATATCGGTCCCGAGTTTATGCATATTACCGATTCTGCGCGCAAGCACTGGATTCAGAAACGATTGGAGCGTTTGCGTTCGACACCGGATTACGATGCAGACCGGCGCAAACATATTTTTGAGCGGGTCATGCATGCTGAAGAATTCGAGCGCTTCCTGCATACCCGTTATGTTGGCCAGAAACGTTTTTCGCTGGAAGGTGGTGAAAGCCTCATTCCCATGCTGGATACGCTGATTCAGCGCTCAGGCAAGCATGGCGCCAAAGAAATTATCCTCGGCATGGCGCATCGCGGGCGGTTGAATGTGCTGGCCAATATTATGGGCAAGTCGTTGTCGGAGATTTTTTCCGAATTTGAAGGTGCGCAGCTGGAAGAAGCGGCGCAGGGCCAGGGTGATGTAAAATATCATCTGGGGTTCTCTTCCGATGTGCATACGGCGGGCGGTATCGTGCATGTGTCGCTGGGTTTTAACCCGTCGCACCTGGAGATTATTACGCCGGTAGCGATGGGTAGCGTGCGGGCGCGGCAGTGTCGGCGTAAAGATAAAACGAAACGTGAAG
>JAUZQH010000026.1 GCA_030951065.1 Mariprofundus sp.
ATCAGCATGGCTTCGGCTGTCAATACATGGCTGACATGCCGGCCCAGCCGCATTTGTCGAACAATCGGCATGATAACGGTTGGTCCGCCAACAGAAACCAGCGCCCCGAACAACAGTGCCAGAAGCCAGTTCATGCCCAGCATAAAGTGCGCTGCGGCACCACCAATCAGCATCGTTAACAAGGGTCCGAGTATCACCAGCCTGCCGACTACCCACCCGTTTTCACGCAGGGCTTTCAGATTCAGATTCAGACCACCTTCAAACAGGATGATAGCCAAACCCAGCTCAATCAGTGTATGCAATGCCGGTTGAATCGTCTCGACATGCAGGATATGAAGCCCGAATGGCCCCAGCGACATACCGGCCAGCAACCACAGCAAAATGGGCGGAAAACGGAACCGGCTGGCCACCATTTGCGCAGTCGTGGCAATGATGACGGCAACAATGAAGGTTGTGGTCGGATTAGCAGTCTCGGGAAACATTGCCAATGAGAATGCCGCGAACACGATGGGACGGCAAGTCATGGATTTTATTTACGCCCAACCATGCACGATTGCCGACTGCTTCAGGGGCCGTATGCTTCCGGGCTGCTGAAATGCTATGCTTCGCCCTGCTGTCCGACCCGGATACTTCGCATGGGCAGCTGACAAAGCAGGGGAACTCATAATATCAAATACGTAAGTGTTTGATATTGGCGACTCGGTGCGAGTCGCGTGGATACCCGAGATTAGAAGAAACAGGTGAACAGATGACTGTAAATAAATTTTTCCCGCCCGCAGCTGAGCGCTCCAGGCCAGTATTATTGATTGTAATGGATGGATGGGGCCTGGGTTCCGGCGGAGAAGCGGATGCCATTGCGCAAGCACATACCCCTAACGTGGACCGGTTGTGGAAGAACTATGCTCACACCCGCCTGCTCACACACGGGCATAATGTCGGGCTGCCATCGGAAAAGGATATGGGCGGCTCTGAAGTAGGGCATCTGACGATGGGGGCCGGCATGGTTCTGGAACAGGGCCCCACGCGCATCAACAATGCCATCGCGGACGGTTCATTTTACCAGTCCGAAGCATTACAGCAGGTAAAACAGGCTGTCGAAAAAAACGGAACGCTGCATCTGATCGGCTTGCTCTCCGATGGTAATATCCATTCGCATTTAAGCCATTTCAGGGCACTGATCGATTTTGCCTTTGAATCCGGCATCAAAAAACTGCGTGTTCATGCACTGCTCGACGGACGCGATGTCGGCATTCAGACCGCACAAAAATATGTGTTTGAACTGGAAGAGGATTTTACCTTTATCAACAGCCACGAAGGTTTTGAATACGCTTTCGCTTCGGGTGGCGGTCGCGAAGTCATTGTCATGGATCGTGATCACAACTGGGCCAAGGTAGCTGAAGGCTGGCATTTGATGGTACACGGCAAGGGAGAGCATCGATTCCCGTGCATGCTTGCTGCCATCGAACATTTCAGATCGGTACAGCCGGGCCTGGTCGATCAGGATATGCCGGGCTTTGTCATTGTTGATAATGAGAACAATCCGGTCGGTGTAATTGCCGATGGTGATGCTGTGGTCATGATGAACTTCAGAGGTGATCGTGCCATTGAAATCACCGAGGCTTTTGAACTGGATGAGTTCAACGGGTTTGATCGCGGCAAACGTCCGGATATTACCTATGCGGGCATGATGGTATACGACGAGGACAGAAACCTGCCAGCCCTGCAACTGATGGGGCCAACCAAGGTGGAAAACCCTTTCGGTAAACGCATTCTTGAGTTGGGCATCAAGCAATTCCGCCTGACTGAGACGCAGAAATACCCGCATGTCACGTTCTTTTTCAATGGTGGCTATCGCAAACCGCTGGATGATACAATGGAAGATTATATTCTCATACCATCGGACAAGGGCGTGTCTTTTGCCGATGCACCCCAGATGAAAGCAGTCGAAATTGCTGATAAAGCCATCGAATTGATTGCAAGCGGTCAATACGGCTTCGGACTGATCAATTTTGCCAATGCCGATATGGTCGGCCATTGCGGACAGATTGCACCGGCAATTAAAGCGATTGAAGCCGTTGATACTGCGGTAGGCCGCATTGTCGAGGCATTGGAAAAAGCCGGGGGATATGCCCTGATCACTGCCGATCACGGCAATGCAGAAGAAATGCTGGTCAGAACAAAAGATGGCAGCTTCGAGCCCTCGACCAAACACTCCACCAATCCTGTACCCTGCATCCTGTTTGACCCGGACTATGATGGAAGCTACACATTACGACAGCCACAGAACAATGCACCCGGCCTGTCACATCTTGCCGCCACACTATTTGAAATCATGGGCTACGATGTACCCGATGATCTGAATCACTCATTGATCGAGCCGGCCTGACTCACACCAGTCCGGCGCAAACTTTGCACTGTGTGCGGACAATACAGACTTGCGGCCCTGTCCGGTTTTGGTGATGATAGGTTTCGAGTTTGCATTGGTCGGGAGTGAAATATGGATCAACTGGATCAAATCACATCAATTCTGGCTCTGACCATGGGCGCGGCCTGGGCCAGCGGCATCAATTTGTATGCCGCCATTCTGATGCTGGGCATGATGGGCGTAACCGGCAATATCGATCTGCCGCCAGGTCTGGAAATCCTGACCGATCCGATGGTGCTGTTCGCTGCCGGCACCATGTATGTGGTTGAATTTGTTGCCGATAAAATCCCCGGTGTTGACTCAACCTGGGATGTGTTGCACACATTTGTGCGCATACCGGCCGGAGCCATGCTTGCTGCCGGTGCGGTAGGCGATGTGACGCCGGCCCTGGCACTGGCCGCAGGCATTATGGGGGGCGGTCTGGCTGCCACGACTCATGTAACCAAAGCCGGAACACGTGCTCTGATCAATACGTCACCGGAGCCATTTTCCAACTGGGCAGCATCAATTTCAGAGGATATTGCAGTATTTGGCGGTTTGTGGGCGGCACTGCATCACCCGACCCTGTTCGTTGTTTTTATAATTCTGTTTATTCTGCTGATGATCTGGCTGTTGCCGAAACTGTGGCGCGGCATCAAAACCGTATTCAGGAAGCTGCGTGTTTTCTTCGGCGGTCAGGATAAACAAATTGCGCCCGAAGCTGAAGCACATGCGCCGTCAACACATCCCGTTCAGGAAGAATCCGGCTCTGAACCCCCTGATAAACCCTAGTCCGGACCAGCCTGCTGAAACCAAGCAAGCAAGCGCTGATTCATCAGTGAATCCATGCAGCGCCATGGATGGACCGCCAAAATTGAACACTTACGTTTTTGATTTTGTGCGTGAAGAGAAAAATAACACGTTTTTCTTCACACACTGAACAGGTGAATGGCGACGTTTATTAAGTCCTGGACAGGGTGAGTATAAAACCGAGCCCTGTCAGCAGTGCAGCCAATATTATGATCGGGGTTGCTGCCTGATGTGCTGCCGACCAAGCCAGCCATGCACTGCCCGAAGCTGTCAGCATGGCACCGATAACAATCGGCATACGGGATGGCTCTGAGTGAAAGCTGACATTCCCTTCTTCTATACGGGACAGCACGCCATCGATTTTTTCAGGCAGGTACATCCAGTTGCGCAGTTGATCGCGCAGTTCTTCCCCTATTGCTTCAGCCTTGCCCACCGGCCCCATATGACGTGTTACCCAGGAAGAGATCAATGGCCGTGCCAGCATCCAGATATTAACCTGATCAGCCAGCTCGCGGGCTACGCCTTCGATCACCACCATGGTTTTCTGCAGCAGCAACAACTCCGGCTGTGTTTCCATTTTGAAACGTTCGGTAACTGCAAACATGCTCAGCAACAGTTCTGCAATGGAAATTTCGGCCAGCGGGCGATTGAAAATCGGTACGGCAATTTCCCGCAAGGCATCTTCAAATGCGGAGATATCGGTATTGGCCGGTACATAACCGGCTTCCACATGCACTTCGGCAGAGCGTTTATAATCTTCCTGCAGAAAAGCCACCAGCATTTCACCGATATAACGTCTTGATTTGATATCGAGCCGACCAACAATGCCGAAATCCACCAGTACGATATCACCATCCTCAGCCACGAATATATTGCCCGGATGCATGTCGGCATGGAAATACCCATCTACAAACACCATGTGAAAGAATAATACCGCCGCCCGTTCACACAGCTTCAGGCAGTCGTGCCCGGCGGCTTCCAGCGCCTGCCTTTCATCGATGGGAAGACCTGAAATCCGCTCGGTGGTCAGCACCTCGTGATGGGTATATTCCCATAACACATCCGGCACGCGTACGCCTTCCAGCTCGGCAAAGTTTTCGGCAAAACGACTGGCATGGGCTGCTTCGGCACGCAGATTCAGTTCGCCCCGAATCGTGGTGGCGAACTCTTCAATCACACGCGGAGCCTTCAAACGCCTGTATTCGCTGAAATAGCGGTCAAACAGCGATGCCAGCAACTTGAGAATAGCCAGATCCGATTCAATCGTTTTGCTGATATGGTCGCGACGCACCTTGACCGCTACACGCCGGCCATCTTTCAACTCGGCAAAATGCACCTGCGCAATGGAAGCCGCTGCAATCGGCTGTTCGTCAAACGAGGCAAAGACACCGTCCTCGCCGGTCAACGGTTTTTTGAAACTGCGTTCCAGAACCTTGCGTACCCGGTCGAATGGCTCCGGCGGCACATCGTCCTGCAACTTTTTGAGTTCCAGCGCGACATCCATCGGCAACAGATCCACACGGGTGGAAAGCATCTGGCCGAACTTGATAAAGGTGGGCCCCAGCTGTTCCAGAACCAGTCTGATTTGCGGGCCCAAATCCTTGGGCAGTTCATCGCCGCGAAACAATTGTACCAGCCAGACATAGGGATAAAACAACCGCATCCGCACAGCCAGTGCCGCCAGACCGTGTGTGGCCAGAATATGGCCGATACGCATCAGGCGCAGATTTCGGCGGATATTGGCAGGCAACCTCATAACATGCCCATAAACTATTGTTCCGCCTGGTCAGACAGGTAATGCTCCAGTTTATGTTCCAGGCGGGTTACCTTTCCCTTGGCACGGGAAATCTGATGGGCAAGGTGCTCAACCCCGGCCTGCCATGCCTGCAAACGTTCATCATCCGGAATATCCATATCCCGCAGGCTGTTGCTTACGGCCTGACGGGAAGAATCGGCCAGCTTCTGCTCGGCCTCAACCAGTGCATGCGCTGCCCGCGCCACCCTTGAACCGAAAAAATCGCCGAATGCAGAACGCAATTCGCGTTCCCAGTCCAGATCAGCTGCGGCAAACAGTTTCTTGAAACGCAACATGGCGTCGGAATCGCCGGATAATTTCAAGACCTGCTGAAAAACCAGATCATCAGGGTCCTCATGGCCGAAACACATGCGGGCAAAACCGGCCGTGGTGGCATTCAGGCGTACATCCACTTCGCCCTGATAGCTGGAGTGCACCCAGGCCTTGCCTCGCGAAAACCCGAGAAACATAATGGCATTGGTATCCCGCACATGGATACGGAACACACGTCCTTCCAGGTCATTCAGATATGGCTTGAGTGATTCATCGCGCGAAAACACCAGATCGAGAACCGTGCTCATCACCACACATTGCACCGGCACCGGAATCAACCGCAGTGGTAAAAATATCACACTCATCGAGCACTTCCTGTGACCGGACCAGGAATAAAACTACACCGCAGAGTAGGCAGAGTTTCGCAGAGTAAACCTGGAAAGAATTTTTTTTCTGAAGCGCTGAAAGCTCCTGTTCGTGCAATGCAGTTGTGACATATCATATTGAAAGCATTTGTTGCCTTACTCTGTAAAACTCTGCAGTTAGAAAACGAAAGATAAATCAAACCTTATAACCCCGGTGCAGGGCGACAATGCCGCCGCTCATATTCTCGTGTTTGACCAGCTCAAAACCGGCACCGCGAATCAGTTTTTCGAAGCGCCCCTGATCAGGAAAACGGCGGATGGACTCAACCAGATACTGATAGGAATCGCGATCGCCCGTTACTTTTTCACCGATCAATGGAATGACATTAAAAGAGAACGCATCATAGGCAACATCCAGACCCGGCACTACCGGACGCGAAAACTCCAGACACATGAACTGACCACCCGGCTTGAGCACGCGGTAAAATTCAGCCAGCCCGGCTTCGATATCGAGAAAATTGCGAATGCCGAAAGCAATCGTCACACAATCAAAACTGTTATCAGCAAAAGCGAGCTTGGTGCCATCCGACTGGATGCAATCGGCCCGGCCGGGCAACAGGCCCGCATCAATCACCCGCCTCGCACCTTCGGCCAGCATCGGGCCGTTCAGATCGGTCAACACAACGCGGCCTGCAGGGCCCATCTTGTTGGCCAGACCAATAGCAATATCTCCGGACCCGGCTGCCACATCCAGCACCCGACTGCCTGCACCAATAGCTGCCGTGGCAATCATGCGCCGTTTCCACCAGCGATGCATACCGCCGCTCATCAGATCGTTCATCAGATCATACTGACTGGCAACAGACGAAAAGACGCCCATCACACGCTGTACTTTTTCGCTTCCGCTCACCGTCTCATAACCGAAATGCGTCGAAGACGGATCGGTGGATGAATCTGCCTGTGAGGGGGTGTCCGTATTGGCTTTATGGTTTAAGTCACTCATGGGTTGCGCATCGTATCAGGCCGGAGCCCCCTCTCCAAACAAAGCTTGAATATCCACTGAGTCCAACCCCTGCCGGTGCATATTCTGTGGATAAACCGTGAATAGATTGTGCGTGACAAGACACTACAGCTAGTGCACAGTGAATGCTTGACACCCAAGATATAGTACCTAAACTGGCCGCCGGGATTTCTGATTCACGAGGGACTACGACATATCCAGGGAGAGCTGCATGAACGCACACACGCATGCCGTAAATATTGCATCGGTTGAAAATTCTGAAGGTGAAAGCACTGCCGTGATCGACTTTCAACCGGCATCGGAAGATATCTGGGATAAAAAATATCGTCTGAAAGACAAACACGGCGAAGCTGTGGATGCGAACATCCAGGCCACCTATGATCGTGTTGCTCTCGCACTGGCCGAGGTCGAAGAAGAGGACAAACGCGAATTCTGGCATAACCGTTTCGTATGGGCGCTGGCCAATGGTGCCATCCCTGCCGGTCGCATCATGTCCAATGCCGGTGCACAGGCGCACAAGCCGGCCACATCCACCATCAACTGTACGGTTTCCGGCACCATCCCCGATTCGATGGACGGTATTCTGTCCATGGTACACGAAGCTGGCCTGACCCTGAAAGCCGGATGCGGTATCGGTTATGAATTCTCCACCCTGCGTCCGAAAGGCGCTTATGTATCCGGTGCCGGCGCTTATACCTCCGGTCCGTTGTCGTTCATGGATATCTACGATAAAATGTGTTTCACCGTATCTTCAGCCGGTGGCCGCCGCGGTGCCCAGATGGGCACATTCGATATTTCGCATCCGGACATCATCGAGTTCATTCGCGCCAAACGTGAAGACGGTCGCCTGCGCCAGTTCAACCTGTCCTGCCTGATTACCCGCGATTTCATGGAAGCAGTCAAACATGATGCCGACTGGGATCTGGTCTTCCCGGCCAGCCAGACAGAGATTGATGATCCGGAAACACGCATCGTGTTCAAACATGTGGCCAATCCTCCCAAATCCGCTGTGAAGGATGATCGCGGACTGGTGGCATGCAGGGTTTATAAAACCATGAAAGCACAGCGTTTATGGGATGTGATCATGGCATCGACCTACGATTATGCCGAACCCGGCTTCATCCTGATCGATGAAGTGAATGAAATGAACAACAACTGGTTCTGTGAAGATGTGCGTGCCACCAACCCGTGCGGTGAACAGCCTCTGCCACCTTATGGCGCCTGCCTGCTGGGCAGCGTGAATCTGACCAAATTCGTGCGCAAGGCATTTACCGAGGAGGCCTATTTCGACTGGGATGCCTACCGTGAAGTGGTCTCCATTTTTACCCGCATGCTGGATAATGTGGTGGATATCAACGGCCTGCCGCTGTCCAAACAACGCGATGAAATTGTCTCCAAACGCCGCCACGGCATGGGTTTTCTGGGCCTGGGATCTGCCCTGACCATGCTGCGCACCCCGTACGGCACATCTGAATCACTCGAATTCACTGAAAAAATCGCCTATGAAATGGCCCGCACCGGTTTTGCCACCGGCCTGGAACTGGCGGAAGAAAAAGGTGCTGCTCCGGCACTGGAAAAAACCTATGAAGTCACTGCCGAAATGATGGCCAAACGCCCTGAAATGGCGGCCGATGGCATCCAGGTCGGGGATCAGGTCAGTGGCAAGATCCTGTGGGGCAAGTATTCGAAATATATGCAGAAATTCCTGGCCACCGGCAATGAGGAAGACAAAGAACTGATCGAGGCGCTGATCGAAAAGGGATGCCGGTTCACCCATCACTCGTCGATTGCACCAACCGGCACGATTTCGCTCTCTCTGGCCAACAACGCATCCAACGGCATTGAACCCAGTTTTGCCCATCACTATGCGCGCAACATCATCCGCGAGGGCAAGAAAAGCAAAGAGAAAGTGGATGTGTTCTCCTATGAGTTGCTGGCCTATCGCGAACTGATCAATGCCGATGCCATGCCGTTTTCGGAAGATGAGGCAACCCGGCTGCCGGATTATTTCATCAGTGCCGACGAAGTTACACCGAAACAGCATGTCGATATTCAGGCTGCAGCACAGCGCTGGGTGGACTCGTCCATTTCCAAAACAGCCAATGTGCCGACCGACTTCCCCTACGAGGATTTCAAGAATATCTACCTCTATGCCTATGAGCAGGGCCTGAAAGGCTGCACCACGTTCCGCTTTAATCCGGAGGCCTTCCAGGGTGTACTGGTCAAGGAAGAGGATCTGGCCAACACCACGTACAAATTCACGCTGGATGACGGCACCGTGGTGGAAGCCAGGGGCAATGAAGAAATCGAATACGACGGCGAAACGCACAGTGCCGCCAACCTCTTTGATGCCCTCAAAGAGGGGTATTACGGGAAGTTTTAATTAGATACGGGATGCGGGCATCCATGCCCTTACCCTTGAACGGCAGGAAAAAAGCGTGGTTTTTCCCTGCCTCACAAAATCCATGACGGATGTCATTGATTTTGGCGACACGTCGTGTGTCGCAAGCGCCGCATGATAAGGAGGAGATATGAATCAGTTCAATGACTCTGCATTTCCTGTCTCATCTGCGACGAAACACATTGAATGGCCGGAACTTCGGTTCCCGCCGATAAACCTGTGGGTATTGGCTGGTTCTCCTGTGTTATCCGATGGACTTGAGAACACCCGCAATCACCGGCTGCAGCGTCCGGGCATGAAAAACAACCATGCGAACTCGCTGCACTATTTCGGGCATGTGCAGATGCAAACCATTCTGGCCATGCATGGAGGTAAATCATGAGCATCAAAATCGAAAAGAAGATCACGGCATACGAAGTGAAAAAGCCGGAAGATGAAGCGAAGCAGCAAGAGGCTACCGTCACCGCGATTGCGCCGCTGCTGGAACGCGACGATATTCTTGAAGGCAGCACCTACAAGATCAAAACACCGATGAGCGACCATGCCATGTATAGCACCATCAATGATGTCGTGATGAATGCCGGCACGCCGGATGAACATCGTCGCCCGTTCGAAATCTTTATCAACTCCAAGAACATGGAACATTTCATGTGGATTGTGGCGCTGACCCGCATCACCTCCGCCATTTTCCGCAAGGGGGGGGATGTCACCTTCCTGGTCGAAGAACTGAAAGCTGTCTTCGATCCGCGCGGCGGTTATTACAAACGCGGCGGCAAATATATGCCGTCCATCGTTGCCGAGATCGGTGAAGTGATCCAGCAGCATCTGGTCTCCATCGGCATGATGGAAGGCCAGCTCAATACCCCCGAACTGGAGGCCAAACGCCGTGAAGCCGAAGAAAAACTCGGTGCCGACGGCATCGCCAAAGGCAACCAGTGCGACAAATGCGGCGCCATGGCCGTCGTCCGCCTCGACAATTGCAACACCTGCCTCGAATGTGGCGATTCCAAGTGTGGCTAATACCCTGAGTGTTGCCCCTGATTGATTCTTCAGAGCCCGAGAGTATTACGCCTCGGGCTCTTTATTTTTGGTGTTGATTGCATACAAGCCGCAACATCGAAGTACTGAGATATGTGATACTGAATAGCTGCGATATATATATATCGAATATTGACGAATATTGTTACCCGTTCTATCCTGTTAATCTAATCTGCATGATAGAGGAGGTAGCCATGAGTAGTAGTCTGAATGTATCCCTGACCGATGAGCTGCGTCGTTATGTAAACACCCGTGCCAGCGATGCCGATGTGTATGCGACACCAAGCGAATATATTCGCGATCTGATCCGGCAGGATATGGAAAATCGGCGTACCGTATTGCATGTTATGAACGGCCTGGATGATGTGAAAAACGGGCTGTTCTCTGAAAAATCAATTCTTGAAATAGGTTTGGAAAACTAATCCATTTCAATGCCCGGGAAGGAACACTACCTCTTAACCCGTCGTGCCGAACGTGATCTGCACGACACCAGAGCGTGGTCATTGGCACGCTGGAGAAGAAAGCTCACCCGAGAGTATTTCAGTGATTTGCATCAAGCGGCGGAGTATGTCGCTACCCACCATCAGGCGCTGAATAGCAGAGAAGATTTAACAGGCGATACCGGCCTCTGCATTCACCCGGTCAGAGAGCACTACCTGATATATCTGCCTGTTGGCGATCAACATATCATCATTGTTACTGTGATTCGCCAATCGCGTGATGTCCCCCAAATTTTAGGCAAAGCAGCATTTATGATTCGGCGTGAAGTGATAGAAATAAAAAACCGTATCCAGCGTGGTGAACTGTCGCTGCCGAAGTAATGATGAAATGCTGGCCGTCCCCATTCGCTACCGCAACATGGCCGGAGAAAAACACCAGCAACCGCTGGGCGCATTGCTGCAACACCTGTTCAACCACCAGACCCATCATCGTGGCCAAATCACCACCCTGCTTTTTCAGGCAGGTATTGATCCCGAAGCCACTGATCTGATTATGATGCTGATGGAAACCCATGAGGAATGAACACCTGAAATGGTCAACATTATTGACTCTGCATTGCTTTTAACGCAAAGTTAAACTTATAAGATCAACCAAGAGGCATGTTATGCAGGTGAATGCAAAAGAGCTGCGGCAACATTTAAGCGAATATCTGGACCGCGCATCACGCGGGCAAACGCTGGATATCAGTATGCGAGGCAAGCCTGTGGCACGGCTCACCCGGATTGAGTCACATGCGAAACCAGAACAGGACGACTTCTTCGGTATCTGGTCCGATCTGGATGACATGGATGTCAGCACTCATGTGCGTGAGATGCGGCAAGGTCGCCGGTTTTAATGTCTGATCGTATCCTGATCGATACGGATGTGATTATCTGGCACATGCGCGGCAATGAACATGCCCGTGCAGCCATCTATCAGATTGAAAACCCGACCATTTCTATTATCACCCAGATGGAACTGGTGCAGGGCTTGCGCAATAAACAGGAGCAGGTATTGCTGCACCGCTTTCTGGAGCAGCTTGGTTTTGAAGTGCTGCCTGTAAGCGATGTGATCAGCCACCGCGCCCTGTTCCTGATGGAGGAGTGGCGATTAAGTCATCAAATGCTGGTGGCAGATGCCCTGATTGCTGCAACCGCGATTGAACATGGCTTACCCCTGCTCTCAGGCAATGAAAAGCACTACCGTTTTTTGAAAATGTTACAGCTAAACGGCTTCAAGCCGTAAATGCGCCAAACAAGACCCCTGAAGACTGGAAGTCACCAGTCGCAACTGATTCGATTCCGCTGTTCAACAAACGGGGCGGATTGCAGAGGCTGCCCCGTTTTTATTTTACAGGAAAATCAGTAAACGGCACTTCGATGGAACCGCTCACCGTGATGCCAAGTTTGCCTTCGCCGGCCGACAGGGACGGAGGCGCGGCATCGGCAGATTTGGCCATCATCGGCATCTCGCCCCGATAAAGTACCGGTCGAGGCGTTTGGCTGCTGGTATTCAACTGAAGAATTCTGAAACTGCCGGCATTCAAGCCCCTGGCAATCACAGTTGCCTTTTGTCGAAATGTCGCAATGGCCTGCAAGCTGAGTTCACCCTGCGCCTTTTTTGAAGCGGTGCTGCTGATGCGAAATTGCAGGCTGGAGAGACTGGCCCCTGCCGCTTCAATTGCATCCAGCCAGTCCGGCACCGCATCAAGCTTGCGGCTGACCACCTGACCGGTTTGCGCCATGCGCCAGCCTGTACGAATACGCTGGCGGTTTTTGGGATATTGCCATAGCGGCTGCATCGAACGACTGAGCGTTTTTAGCTTCAAACCGGCTTCATGACGCAATCGCTCGTGCACAGCACCGCTGACCCGATTGACATATTGCCGCACGGCATTTGCATCCGCCCCGTCTTTCTCAATAC
The DNA here is from genome assembly GCA_030951065.1 of Mariprofundus sp. Taxonomy (GTDB): domain Bacteria; phylum Pseudomonadota; class Zetaproteobacteria; order Mariprofundales; family Mariprofundaceae; genus Mariprofundus. The sequence continues at coordinate 12,511 of JAUZQH010000026.1, forward strand.
GAAAGGTAATCACCACCTCATCATTGGGCAGTTGTGCTTCTGCCGTCGCACTGAGGTTGATGAGCGTGCCCACCGGCTTCGTATCAGCCGCCTGCGCCACCATTGGCGACAGAAAAATCAGAGAGAACAGAATTAAGAGACGGCGCATGAATGCAGTCTGGGTTCTGTTGGCCCATCCGACAAGGGGAAATTCAGCTGCATTTACGCCAGTCCCGCAATCGCCATGCCGGCAGCATATACAACGGTGACAGGCATGAATTATTGAGTTGTTTCAAGGTTGATCACAATCTCCGGAGAATCATCCTGAGTCGGATCAGGCAAGTCCTTGTTTCTTCCTCATTTTCATCAAGAAACCGTATCCCCATAGCTTGAAGCCGCTTTATTACCCTCAAAATAAAGCTGTAAGCGGATTCCGAATGATGCCGCTCAGCCATTGCAAGTGCGTGCGTTTCAATCAAACCGAACAGCTTGCTTTCACGCCATGCTTCAACAGGTTAGCGTCAGGTTCATCCGGAAAACAGAGGCATATGTGACCAATAACGATATTTTACGCCGAATTCGCTATGCATTTGACTTTAACGATTCAAAAATGATGGCTCTTTTTGCTTTGGCGGATCATCCGGTGAGCAGGCAGCAGATCAGCGCCTGGTTGAAAAAAGATGATGATCCTGCCCTGGTGGAATGCAGCGCCAGAGAACTGGCTGTTTTTCTTAACGGGCTGATTCACGACAGGCGCGGTAAACGAGAGGGGCCACAGCCCGAGCCCGAATTGCGCCTGAATAATAATATCATTTTCAGGAAGTTGAGGATTGCCCTGAATCTGAAGGATGATGACATCCTGGACATATTGAAGCTGGCAGGATTTTCTTTGAGTAAAACTGAACTGAGCGCCTTTTTTCGTAAACCGGGGAGCCGGCAATACCGCGGCTGCAAAGATCAGGTTTTACGCAATTTCATCAAAGGGCTTCAACTGAAATATCGTCCGGATCAGGCATCGAAGGTGGCACCCGAATGGCAGAACGCCGTGCTTAAAAAAGCCGCAACACAGGATGGGCAGCGATGAGTCCGGTGGCGAATTCAACTGCTTTTTCCGGCCTGAACATGCATGCCGACCTGCTGGCCAACCTCGCATCATTGGGTTATGCCGAGATGACGCCTGTTCAGACACAAAGCCTGCCTGATATTCTGGCCGGTAAAGATGTGATTGCCCAGGCCAAGACAGGCTCGGGGAAAACCGCCGCATTCGGCCTCGGCCTGCTCAACAAGCTCGATGTGAAATCCAGTCAGATTCAGGCGCTGGTGCTCTGCCCTACACGGGAGCTGGCCGATCAGGTGAGCAAGGAAATCCGCAGACTGGCGCGCAGATTGCCGAATATTAAGGTGTTAAGCCTGTGTGGCGGCATGCCGTTCGGGCCGCAGGCGGGCTCGCTGGAACACGGCGCTCACATCATCGTCGGCACGCCGGGGCGCATCGAGGATCATTTGAATCGCGGCACGCTAAGGCTGAAAAATGTGCATATGCTGGTGCTGGATGAAGCCGATCGCATGCTGGATATGGGTTTTCAGACATCCGTTGATACCATTGTCGCCCAGCTGCCCAAATGGCGGCAGACCTTGTTATTCAGCGCAACGTTTCCGGATCAGATCAAGGCGGTTGTGAAGCGTATGATGTTAAAGCCTGTGCGGGTTAACGTGGAATCGACCCATGATAACAGCACCATTGCACAGCATTTTTATCAGGTGGCTGATCAGAAACAGTGTATGACGGCGCTGCGTTTGTTGTTGCTGGAACACGGTCCGAAATCGAGTCTGGTATTCTGCAATACCAAACGGGAAACGCTGGATGTGACCCGTGAACTGATGCAGGCCGGTTTTGGCGCCCTGGTTCTCAATGGCGATCTCGAACAGTGGGAACGCGATCAGACCATGGTGCGCTTTGCCAATAAAAGCATCACCGTGCTGGTCGCAACCGATGTGGCTGCGCGCGGCCTGGATATTGATGCGCTGGATGCGGTATTTAATTTCCAGCTGCCGCATGAACCTGAAACCTATGTTCACCGTATTGGCCGTACAGGCCGTGCAGGCAGCAAAGGCATGGCATTCACGCTGCATAACGGTAATGAATACCAGCTGACCAGACTCAGTGATTTTATCGGACACCGTATCAGCAGCGAACCGTTGCCGGCCATCAGCCTGCTCAACAGACGCCCCGACAAGGCGCCGATGGCAACCCTGCAAATTGGTGGTGGCAAGAAACAAAAACTGCGTCCCGGCGATATTCTGGGTGCGTTGACGGCCGGAAGCGGCATCTCGGGCCAGCAGGTCGGTAAAATCCATATTTTTGATCACTGGTCTTATGTGGCGGTGAATCGCGGCAGTGTGAAAATCGCACTGAAAAAACTGGGTGAAGGTAAATTGAAAGGCCGGTCGTTTCGGATCAGATTGATTTGAGACGATTTTCCTTTGCACTTACTGTTTTTTGCCCGGATGGCAATAAATCAGCATGCCCCTAACGCGCATGGACTTTTTCCACCCCATGATAAAATTTCATATCATGGGGTGGAAAAAGTCCATGCGCGTTAGGGACATGCTGATTCATTGCCGTCCTGGCAAAAAACAGTAAGTGCGAAAGAGAGCCATTTCAAATCAATCTGATCCGAAA
>JAUZQH010000027.1 GCA_030951065.1 Mariprofundus sp.
CGTGCATGCCGAAGTGCGCATGAATTATCTGGCCTCACCACCGTTGGTGGTTGCCTATGCCATTGCCGGTACAATGAATATCGATCTGTACCATGATCCGATCGGCACGGGTTCGGATGGTAACAGTGTATATTTGAAAGATATCTGGCCGACTCAGGCGGAGGTTGCTGCGGCTGTGGCCGGAGTGTCGCGTCAGCAGTTCACCAAATCCTATGCCGATGTGTTTGCCGGCGATGCCAACTGGCAGAATCTGGCTGCCCCCGAAGGCGAGCGTTTCGCATGGGAAGATGATTCCACTTATATCCAGAATCCACCGTATTTCGTCGGCATGAGCAGGGAAGCGGGCAGCATAGCCGATATTGAAAACGCACGCGTCCTGGCATTGCTGGGTGACTCTGTCACCACCGACCATATTTCTCCGGCCGGTGCGATTAAAGCTGATTCTCCGGCAGGCCGTTATCTGCGCGAACACGGCGTAGCGCAGAAAGACTTCAATTCTTACGGTTCACGTCGTGGCAACCATGAAGTGATGATGCGTGGCACCTTTGCCAATATCCGTTTGCGCAATCAGCTGGCACCGGGCACAGAAGGTGGCGTCACTGTGCACCTGCCGGACGGCGAGCAAATGAGTATTTACGATGCGGCCATGCAGTATCAGAACGACAACATTCCGGCTATTGTTATTGCCGGAAAGGAATACGGTTCCGGTTCTTCGCGTGACTGGGCTGCCAAAGGGCCTGCATTGCTGGGTATCCGTGCGGCGATTGCCGAAAGCTATGAACGCATCCATCGCTCCAATCTGGTCGGCATGGGCATACTGCCGTTGCAGTTTAGGGACGGAGAATCGGCTGCCGTACTCGGCCTGAGCGGTCGCGAAGTATTCAGTATTTCCGGCGTTACAGAAGGCGCACGCGAGGTTACGGTGACTGCCGATGATAAAACATTCACCGCTATTGTGCGCATCGATACACCCAAGGAATGGGACTACTACCGTCACGGGGGCATCCTGCAATACGTTTTGCGCCAGCTTGCCGCTTCGTAGCTGGAAATGCTTATTTCCGCTTGCGCGGGAATGATGTATTGGGTGGTTGCAAATATGAGTGTCGCTGATGCCTGAATTGCCGGAAGTGGAAACCATCCGGACAGGGCTGGAATCGTTGCTGGCAGGCCGGGAAGTCACGAATATACGTTGCCATCGCTCCAATCTGCGTTATGCGTTGCCGGATTTATCCGGCCTGATTGGAAATGTGTTGACCGGTGTGCGTCGTCGTGCCAAATATCTGCTGTTTGAATTTGAACAGGGTGAGCAGACGCTGGTCTGGCATCTGGGCATGACCGGTCAGTTTCATGTTTTGCCTCAGGGAACCGGGGTCGGAGCGCACGAACATGTGCGTTTTGATTTGAGCGACGGGCAGAGCCTGCGTTACCGGGATGCACGTCGTTTCGGTTATGCCGGCTTGGTGGATAGCGCTGCTTTGAATCGGCATATATGGTTTGCCCATCTCGGGCCTGAACCACTATCGGATGCATTTAACCGTGAACATCTGGCCGCCTTTTGCGCAGGTCGCAAGGCACCGATAAAAAATATCATCATGGATGCATCTGTTGTGGTCGGGGTCGGTAATATTTATGCCTCGGAATCGTTATTCAGGGCCGGCATTCACCCGGCCCGGGCCGCCGGCAGGATTGCTTCCGCGCGGCTCGGTCTGCTGGTGGGTACTGTCAAAGCAGTATTGGCAGAAGCGATTGAAGCCGGGGGAAGCACGATCAGTGATTTCGTGCATGCCGATGGCAAGCCCGGCTATTTTGCCCATCAGTTTCAGGTCTATGGTCGCCGGGATCAGCCCTGTTACCGTTGCGGTGCAGCCATCAAACGCATGACACAGGCGGGACGCAGTACATTTTATTGTGGTGGCTGCCAGCACTAATATGCCGCCCAAATGATATTGACGATTCAGAGTTCACCTAATGCAGTAAGGCGATGGCCTTTTTCAGCATTAGCCGAAAAACAGTGGAATTACAAGGCGATAATATCGTAAGATATTGATATATAAGGGAATTGAATTATTCGGTGACGAAGATGGGTTAATAAAGCAATCCCAATGCCATAATTACACTGATTGCAGAGCTGTGCATGTTGATAATATACGATTCCGGTTATTTTGTTGCAGCACTGATTGCCGTATTGAGCGCAGCCATAAGGACTTCGGGTCTGTACGGTTTTTGCACAAAAGAGGCCAGCCCTTTGCCGGTAAAACGACTGGTTGCTTCCTGTTCATTATAACCGCTGGACAGAATTACCTGTACGTTCGGGTTGATTCGATGCAGTTCCCGGAAACACCCCTTTCCGTCCAGTCTGGGCATTGTCATGTCCAGCAGTACCGCGACAATATCGTGTTGATGTTGGCGGTACACATCCACGCCATCCAGACCATCTACAGCGCAAAGCGTATCAAACCCCATATCTTCTATCATCAGCGCAGCCACTTCCCGAACTGTTTCTTCATCATCAATCACCAGTACGGTTCCTGAATTGCACCGTAATTCAGGGGGTGGTGAGTTGGCAGGAACAGCTGCGCTATCTTGTTTGGACACAGGAAACAGCACCTTGATTGTGGTGCCTTCACCCGGCTCAGAATAGACTTTGATCGCGCCCTGATGCCCCCGAACAATGCCAAGCACAGCGCTCATGCCCAACCCATGTCCCTTCTCTTTGGTGGTGAAAAATGGTTCAAACAGGTGCTCTTGTGTGACCTTATCCATACCGCAGCCGGTATCGGATACTTCAAGAAAAACATAGCGACCATCGCTCAATTCATCATACACGAATGTGGAATCAAGATAGGCTCGATCAACTTGCATCACGCCGGTATCGATTGTAACAACGCCACTGTTACCTGCAATAGCATCTGAAGCATTGATCACGAAATTCATAACGATCTGTTGCATTTGCGAGGCATCCGCTTCGATTTGGGGCAGGTTTTTGGCAAGCCGGCATTTTAGCACCACGCCCTTTTCAATGGAGACCTCCAACAGTTTGATAATGTTTTCCACGATCTCTGACAGGTTGACAGGCTCGACGACAAACTTGCCTTTGCCGGAATAAGCCAGCATCTGTTTACACAACTCTGCTGCTTTTTCACTGGAATCCACAATATTGTTTAGATATCTCTGGGTTGATTGCGGGTCGGTCATGTTCTTTCGTTCAGCCAGAGCGGCATTGCCAAGGATAGCAGTGAGGATATTATTGAAATCGTGAGCAATACCGCCGGCCAGCACCCCCATGCTTTCCAGGCGCTGGATATGCTCAAAGCGCCTCTGCTGTTCTTTCTCTGCACGCAGATCGTGTGCAATGACAGAATATGATTCGATGGAGCCGTCAGGTTGCTTTTGCGCGCTAAACGCTGCACGCGCAGGTATATTCTGACCATTCTGATGAGCAAAAAGGATCTCGGTTTGATAACTGCCCATCCGGATGAGATCCGGAAATATTCGGGAATGAAGGCGTTCTGCTTCAACGGCGGGGTAAAAATCTGCTATCGTCATGCGGGTAACATCATCATCCGCCGACAACCCGACCATGCTACGCCCGGCAGTATTCACGTACATAACCTTGCCATCCGCATCAGCCATACCAATAAAATCGGAGCTGTTATCCAGGATGGCTAGCAGCCGCTCTCGTTCACCCTCAGATGCCTTTCGATCAGTGATATCCGTTAAGGTGCCTGATCGCATTAGCGCCTTACCAACATCGTCGCGCACCAGACTGGCATAAACCTCTACCCAGCGAAAACCGCCATCGCGATGCCTGTATCGAATTTCGTAACGCAAATTATCTTCATTTCCGGACAGGAGGGCGTGAAACAGTTCAAGGTTATACTGACGATCCTCGGGCAATACATAGTCGAGAAAACTGTTGCCGATACAGTCTTCAATGTCGAAACCCGTCAACTCGGTCCATGCATCATTCAAAAAGTTCCAGCGGCCTTCCATATCCGTTTGAAAAACGACCTCTTTAAGGCTGTTGACCAGGCGTTTATATCGGGTTTCACTCTCTTGCAGCGCCTCAAAAAGTCGATATTGCGCCTGGATGGCTTTCTCGTCAGTGGTTGGCTTCATGGTCTTAAAGCTTAACGAATGGCTTCAATCAAAGCGTGGTGATCCAGCACATTGGCGTAGAGGGGAAAAATATTTTCACAGTAGAAGTCCTGCTCCATATCTGTCCGGCCACAAGTCGCATCACGTAACACATAAACGGAAAAGCCGCGTTCATGGGCAGACCGGCCGGTTGAGTCGATGCAAATCGAAGTGACCACACCAGCCAGCACAACATGTTGAATACCATGTTTCCTGAGCACATTCTCCAGTTCCGTCCGGGCAAAAGCATTCAACCCGCGCTTCCCAGGCACCTCGATAATTCTATCGCCAAAGGATTTTAATTCAGCAATCGTTTCACCGCCATATGAACTGCGTTTAAATGCTCCGACATCCTTGATGGTTTTCAAAATACCGACAGGCTGATCCAGTTCCTGGTAGTCATCAGTGAACAGGATGGGCGTAGAAATGATCGTAAGTTTTGAATCAGCCAACGCGTTTAGCATTTCCAGCGTATTGGCAAGCACTGCTTTTGCATCACTTTCAATCACGCCGTGCAATATGCCATCAGCTTCAAAATAGTCATTCTGATAACCGATCAGTATAAGTGCGGTGTTTTCCGGATTCATACTACCTTCCCTCCATGCAGAAATTGACAACTGTGTAAAAAACCATCGTCGGCCCGTGGCATTTGTTCGCAGCAAACCTCTTAAACTGCAAGTGTTGTTGCAATATCCTGACAAGCCAACCTGCTTTGGCAAGATTTTCTCGCAGATTTTCTCGCAGATTTTCTCGCCGGTTTGACGAGCTGGTTCAGCGCAATGATGCCGATTTCCTTGCTCCTGAGCTTACCCCGTGAAAGATTGATAGAAGGCGGTTACCATGCGCCGAATTTGATTGATGTGGAGAAACACGTGAAACAGGCACTGGAGAAGGCAATAAAACAGGCGCTGGAAACCTTGCTGGCGGAGCATCCCGATGCCGCGATTCCGCCGGTGGTATTGAATCGCCCCAAACAGAAAGAGCATGGTGATTATGCTGCCAATGTGGCCATGCCGCTGGCGCGTGTATTGAAACAGAGTCCGCAACAGATTGCTGCGCGTATTCTGGAAGTGGTCAAGTGGCCGGATGCGGTTGAAGGGGCCGAGATTGCCGGCCCCGGCTTTATCAATATTCGTTTGCAGCAAGCCAGTGAAGCGGCAATTCTGAAAGCCATCATCACTGCAGGTGAACAGTATGGTCGTGTGACCGGGGCGGGCGATGCCCAAAAGATCAATCTCGAATTTGTCTCGGCCAACCCGACCGGTCCCATGCATGTCGGTCACGGGCGTGGTGCTGTGGTGGGCGATGCGCTGGCCAATGTGCTTTCCGCTGTCGGGCACGATGTGCAGCGTGAATATTATATCAATGATGCCGGTGCCCAGATCGGGGTGCTGGCGAACAGTGTCTGGTTGCGTATGCAGGAATTGCAGGGCGAGACGATTAAGTTCCCCGAAGGTGCTTATCCGGGGGAATATATTGTAGAGATTGCTCGTGGAATATTGGCTGAGCATGATTATCAGACGCTGCTGTCGCTGGATGAATCTGATCGACTGAAGCAGATCGGACAGCTGGCTATTGATGCCAATATGGCCATGATACGGGATGATCTGGATGCCATCGGCATCCGCTTCGATCTGTATTTTTCCGAGCAGGATTTGCACAGCAGCGGCAGTGTCACCGAATTGATTGGGCGTCTGCAGGCTGACGGTGTGGTTTATACCGGTATTTTGCCGCCACCGAAGGGCAAGGAAGTTTCCGATTATAAACCGGTAGAACAATTATTGTTCCGCACTACCGATTTCGGTGATGATGTGGATCGTCCACTGGTCAAACAGGATGGTACAGCCACCTATTTTGCTGCCGATATCGCTTACCATTATGATAAACACCGGCGTGGTTTTGATCGTATGATTGATATCTGGGGTGCTGACCACGGTGGTTATGTCACTCGTGTACAGGCAGCGATGAAAGCGCTGATCAAGGCGGAAGCACAGCCGGATGTACTGCTGGTACAGATGGTTAATCTGACCCGTGATGGCAAGCCCGTGAAAATGTCCAAACGTGCCGGAACATTTGTTACGCTGCGTGAAGTGGTCGACGAAGTCGGTTCAGATGCGGTGCGTTTTAACTTTATGACACGCCGGGTGGAGAGCCAGCTTGATTTTGATCTGGAGGCAGCTAAAAAACAGAATGATGAAAATCCGGTTTATTATGTCCAGTATGCCCATGCACGCATTGCCGCGATTTTACGCAAGGCGGCAGAAGAAGGTGTTGAGCTTGCAGATGCTGACAGGGTGGATGTGTCGTCCCTGACTTCACATGAAGAGCAGCGCCTGATCGCCCATTTGCTGGCTTATCCGGAGACGCTTACAAAGGCGGCGGCACGACTGGAAGCATATCGTGTGGCGACATATGTGATGCGTCTGGCAGCGGATTTCCATAGTTTTTACCACAAACACAAAGTGGTCACGGATGATGCGGGGCTGACCTCGGCACGGATTGTCCTGATCCGGGCTGTTGGCCAGGTGATTCGTAATGCATTGTCCATCCTGGGCGTGTCTGCACCGGATCGTATGTAATGCATAATCATCAGCCGATGGCAGGAGTGGTTAATGGCTAAGCAGGATTTTGCGCAGGTGCAGTCGACCATACAGCCTGAATCGGGATCGGGTTCCGGGGCTATGTTGAATGCGATTGGCATTGTGATCATTGCTGCCCTGTGTTTTGGCGGTGGCTACTGGCTGGGCTCGGCCAATGGACAACAGGCCGGCAAGAACGCGGATGTGGATGCTGTTGAAGCAAAACTGGCGATCCAGGTGGCTAAAAATAAAGTGCTATTGGCAAAGACCGAAGCCTTGCAGGATTCGGTTGAGCAGTGGAAGCGGAAAGCGCAGCAGGATGCCCATAGCAAGGTGGGTGATCTCAGTTTTTACAAGGAACTGCCCGAACAATCGGTGACACCGGCCCCCATGCCCGATATGCCGGTAGCAACAGTTGCCTCCAAAGTTGTGACCAAACCGGTTCCGGTACAGCGGCCAGAGGTGGTAAAAGCAGTCAAGGCACTTCCATCCGGAAGTCATACATCTGATATCGCCAAACAGTCAGTGGTGCACGATATATACCGTATCCAGCTGGCTTCATTCCGGACGCAATCGGATGCCATGCGAGTGCAACAGCAGTTGTCGCAGGCCGGTTTTCCGGCGCTGATTCATAAAGTCGATCTGGGCAGTAAGGGGTTGTGGTATCGCATTTATGCCGGGCCTTACCATTCAAAACCGGCGGCTGAAGCTGATCAGAAGAAGATCGGAGAAAAAATAAAATTGAACGGGTTCCTTATCCGTGGCGGATGACGATAGCAGGGAACAGGCCCGACAACACTGGTTGCAGGAGGTGTTGGGGCAGGATTTTACCATCGTTCCGCTGGCAGGGGATGCCTCTTTTCGTTGTTATTTCCGGGTTACATCTTTGCCCGGGAAGACAGGTGAAAAACATTATGTGCTGATGGATGCACCACCACAGCATGAAGATATACGCCCATTTCTGGCTGTACGCTCGTGGTTTGAGCGGACCGGACTCAGGGTGTCGGCGCTGGAGGCCGGGAATCTGCAGCTGGGTTTTCTGCTGCTGGAAGATTTCGGTGATGAAACATGGGCGACTTTCCGCGCCTCCGGCGGCGATATATCACCGCTGTTTGAGGATGCATTGCGCCAGTTGCACCTGCTACAGGCATCCGACCCGGAACTAACATTGCCGCTGTTTGATGTGTCGCGTATGCGGCGTGAATGTGACCTGTATCTGGACTGGTATCTGCCTCGCGTGGCTGGAAAAACGCCTTCGGAAAACGAGCGGGTTACATTTCACTCCGCCCTGGCTCCCGCGATGAAAGGGCTGGCATCACTGCCGCGTGTACCCGTGCATCTGGATTACCACAGCCGCAACCTGATGCTGCCGGATGGTTTGCTGCCACTGGGCCAAATCGATTATCAGGATGCAGTGCTGGGGCCGGTAACCTACGATCTGGCTTCACTGTTGTACGATTGCTATCAGGACTATCCGGAAGATGAGCGCAGGCATTGGAGTCGGATATTTTTTGAGGCACTGCCTGCCGAATGGGCCGGCTGTTTCGCTGATTTCGATGCATGGCATCGGGCACTGCGTTTGACTGCCTTGCAAAGACATATCAAAGCCATCGGTATTTTTGCCCGTCTGGCGTATCGGGATGGAAAAACACAATTTCTCAATGAAATCCCGCTGACCCGGAAACATTTGCATGAAGAAATGATGGCATTGAATTTCTGCAAATCTGATTTTTCCCTGTTATACGCTGAAACTTCATAAACCGGCAGGTCTTGTTTGCGGTGGATGATTGCGTAGGCTGCCGCCGCTGTTGATTCATGTATGTGCATGGATATTTCATAAACAGGCAGGAGAAGACCATGCAAATTACCAAAAATAAAGTTGTATCCATCCATTACACACTGAAAAATGATGCCGGTCGGGTGATCGATTCATCC
>JAUZQH010000028.1 GCA_030951065.1 Mariprofundus sp.
GACAAATACCAGGACACACGTCATAATATCGGCTTCCGGTTTCTTGACGTTTTAGCCAATCATGAGGGGCTGCGCTTTGCCGCAGTCCCTCGATTTCATGCTGAAACAGCAAGCTGGGAACCAGCCAACGAGCGTATTCTGTTAGTCAAACCACAAACATTCATGAACCACAGCGGTGAGGCTGTCGGGGCACTGGCACGTTATTATCATGTGGACGAGCAAGACATCCTGGTTGTGTATGATGATCTTGACCTGCCCTGCGGAAAACTGCGTATCAAAAAAGGTGGCGGCCATGGCGGTCACAATGGCCTGCGCTCCATCCATGCACACCTGCCCACAACCGATTATATCCGCGTAAAAATTGGTATTGGCCGACCACCGCATGGTGATATTACTGCATGGGTACTGGGTAACGCCGATGAAGCGGATCGCGCCCACGAAGTTCGCATCTTTGCCGCGCTGATGGGTGAAATAAACACGCTGCTGTCTGGCCAAATCGACACAGCGGCAAATCGCATCCATCTGGCATTGCAAACAAAATAATCCTTTTACCGCGGAGGACGCAAAGGACGCAAAGAAAAGAAAGAACGGCTTCATCAGCTTGGTGGAAAAGATTACACCCAATCTTATGCTGTAGATTCTTCTGGTTTTACCTCTGCGTCCCTTGTGTCCTCTGCGTTGAAAAAATAAGAGGTAATATATGGCACTGAGTATTGGAATTGTAGGCTTGCCCAATGTGGGGAAATCCACCCTGTTTAACGCGCTCAATGGCGGCGGTGCAGAAGCAGCCAATTACCCGTTCTGCACCATTGATCCGAACGTCGGCATTGTACAGGTGCCCGATGCACGAATGGATGCGCTGGCGGAAATCGTTAAACCGCAGGCGATGCAGCATGCTATTGTCGAGTTTGTCGACATTGCCGGGCTGGTCGCAGGTGCGGCAAGCGGCGAAGGCCTCGGCAATAAATTCCTGGCCAATATTCGTGAATGTTCGGCCATTGCGCATGTAGTTCGCTGTTTTGAAGATGAAAATGTCACCCATGTTTCCGGCAAGATTGATCCGCTGTCTGATATTGAGGTCATAGACACCGAACTCATGCTCAAGGATATGGAAACTGTCCAAAAGGCGGTCCTGCGCACTGAAAAACAGTGCAAGACCGGTAACAAGGATGCCAAAGCCATACTGGAACTGCAGCAGAAAGTGCTGGCCGGACTGGAAGATGGCATTACCGTACGCCGCCAGCAACTTTCCGAAGATGAACAGGAGGCAATCAAGGAGTTGTGTCTGCTGACCATCAAGCCGGTACTGTATGTTACCAATGTGGATGACGCGTCGCTGCCTGATGGCAATACCTATGTTGATCAGGTTCGCAGTTTCGCTGCTGAAGAAGGAGCCCGCGTAGCTGTGATTTCTGCCCAGATTGAATCGGAACTGGCTGAAATGGACAAGGAATCACAAACTGAATTTCTGGCCGACCTTGGCTTGTCCGAGCCGGGCCTGAATACTGTCATTCGCGAAGCTTACACCCTGCTGGATCTGATCTCTTATTTCACCGCCGGTGTCAAGGAGGTACGAGCCTGGACCATTCACCGTGGTGACACGGCCCCGAAAGCGGCAGCGGTGATTCACAACGATTTCGAAAAAGGGTTTATTCGCGCCGAAACCATTGCCTATGAAGACTTCGTGTCCCTTGGTGGTGAAGCCAAAGCCAAGGAAGCCGGCAAAATGCGACTTGAAGGGAAGGAGTACATCGTCAAGGATGGGGATGTGCTTCACTTCAGATTCAACGTATAGCCTAGACATAATATAGGGGAGACTATAATGGATATAACAAAAATTCCTGCCGGTGAAAACCCGCCTGATGATATCAATGTGGTGATCGAAGTACCGCAGCATGCAGACCCGGTCAAATATGAACTGGACAAGGATTCCGGTGCATTCTTTGTCGATCGTTTCATGCATACGGCCATGCACTATCCGTGCAACTACGGCTTTATGCCCAATACGCTGTCGGATGATGGTGATCCGGTAGATGTCATGGTCATTTCCAAATTTTCACTGATTACCGGCTGCGTGGTACGCTGTCGTCCGATTGCCGTGCTGCATATGGAAGATGAGGCGGGTCAGGATGCCAAAGTGCTGGCAGTACCCGTATCCAAACTGAAACCATCATTTGATGATGTAAAATGTCTGGAAGATGTGTCCAGCTTCCTGCTGGATCAAATTGCCCACTTCTTTGAACACTACAAGGATCTGGAAAAGAACAAGTGGGTCAAAGTAACAGGCTGGGGTAAAGCGGATGCAGCACGTAAGGAAATCACCGATTCTATCGCACGTTATAACGGTGAACTGTAACTACGGGGATTGACCACGATACAACTTTAATTCAGAAAGGCGGTTGGGCAAGCAGCCGCTTTTTTTATGGATGAACAGGGGGTAAAAAGCATGAATGAACAAATGATTCCGGCTGTTTTCGGCATCGCAGGGCTGATCATCGCATTCTTTTTGTACCTGGTCGTCAAAAGATATCCTGCCGGCGAGGGTAAAGTCGTTGAGATTGGTGAAGCCATTCATCTCGGCGCGATGGTGTTCATGAAACGTGAATATACCATTCTGGCTGCCTTTGTTGGCATCGTCGCTGTTGCGCTGGCCCTCACGCTGGGTACAAATACAACCATCGCCTTTCTGCTAGGTGCAATCTGTTCAGCCATGGCCGGTTACTTCGGTATGTTTGCTGCCACCAAGGCAAATGTACGCACAGCCACAGCAGCCCAGAATGAAGGCGCTGCAACGGCTCTGAGAATCTCTTTCTATGGCGGCTCAATCATGGGGCTTACTGTTGCCTCGCTGGGATTGCTGGGGCTTGGCACCTTATACCTCTTTTTCGGCGGTGATCCTGAGACAGCACATGCCATTCACGGCTTTGGTATGGGCGCATCATCGGTGGCCCTGTTCTCCCGTGTGGGCGGTGGTATTTTCACCAAGAGCGCAGATGTCGGGGCTGATCTGGTCGGCAAAATCGAAGCCGGTATTCCGGAAGATGATCCACGCAACCCAGGTGTCATTGCCGATAATGTTGGTGATAATGTCGGTGATGTGGCCGGTATGGGTTCCGATATTTTCGAATCCTACTGCGGTGCGATTATTGCCACCATCGCCATGGCCTCAACCTTGGCTGCTGACATTCTGGCTCCGATCGGAGAACAGCAATCGCTGATGTTTCTACCCCTCGCCCTGGCCTCGCTTGGTCTGCTCTGTTCGACTGCAGGCATCGTACTGGTTAAATTATTCGCCAATAAAGAACCGGCTCTGGCTCTGCGCATCGGCACCATTGGCGCATCAGTGCTGTTCATTGTCACGGCATTTTTTGTTGTGGCTATGCTTGACGTCGCTTCATCTGTATGGGGCGCCATTATCTCCGGAGCCATCGGTGGCATTATTATCGGTGTCGTGACCGAATATTATACGGGCGGAAAGCCGGTGCGCGATATTGCCAATGCGGGTGAAACCGGCCCGGCAACGGTGATGATTTCAGGCCTTGCCATCGGCATGGAATCAGTTGTCGTTCCCATCCTGACCATTGCTGCCATCATTTATGTATCCACCTCCATGGCCGGCATTTACGGCGTTGGTATTGCCGCTGTCGGTATGCTGGCAACAGTCGGCATTACCATGGCAATTGATGCCTATGGTCCGGTTGCAGACAATGCGGGCGGCATTGCCGAAATGTCCGGCATGGGTGAAGAAACACGGAAAATTACTGACTCACTGGACGAACTGGGTAACACCACGGCTGCCATCGGCAAAGGATTTGCGATCGGTGCCGCTGCCCTGGCTGCGTTGGCCATCATTGCTGCATTTGTGCAGACTGTATCCTTGCACCATGAAGGGTTTGCGCTGAACCTGAATGAACCGCTGGTGCTGATCGGCCTGTTTATCGGTGGCATTTTCCCATTTCTGGTTGCAGCCCTGACCATGACAGCCGTAGGCGATGCAGCCTTTGAAATGATCAAGGAGATTCGCCGCCAGTTCCACGAGATTCCGGGATTGATGGAAGGCAAGGCTGAGCCTGATCATGCCAAATGCATTGAGATTGCGACCAATGCAGCGTTAAAAAAGATGATCCTGCCGGGAGTGCTGGCTGTTTCTGCTCCGGTGGTGATCGGATTCGGACTTGGTGCTCAGGCGCTCGGCGGTATGCTGGCAGGCGCTCTGGTTTGCTGTGTGCTGATGGCGCTGATGATGGCTAATGCCGGTGGTGCGTGGGACAATGCAAAAAAATATGTAGAAAAAGGAAACCTGGGTGGCAAAGGCTCGGATGTACACAAGGCAGTTGTTGTCGGTGACACCGTCGGAGACCCGTTCAAGGACACCTCGGGCCCGTCCATGAACATTCTAATCAATGTAATGGCCATTGTATCGCTGGTGATAGCCCCGCTATTAAGCTGAGGAGTATAAAATGCGTGATGATTTGAAAGCTCATGTCACTGATATGAATGTCTGGATGCGGCTATTGTTCATGCTGCTGTTCGGTGTCATTTATTCCGTTACCCGAATCGTACTTATTGCCGTCGTAATACTACAATTTATGTGGGTGCTGTTCACCGGCGACAAAAACCGGCCTCTGCTCAGCTTTGGCAATCAGCTTTCCACTTTTGTATATCAGATTTACCGTTATTTGACCTTCAATACGGAACACCGTCCATTTCCTTTCTCAGACTGGCCCGGTGATGCGGCATTGATCACAGGTGAACAGGAAACTGCGGTAGAATCATCAACAGTCGAAAAGAATGAACATAAAAAAGAGGACTTTGAAGACAGTATCGATGCAGCTTCAGAGTCGGGCATCGAAGTGGATGAAAAACCGGGTCCCCGGAATGAGCCCTAGGAGTCTGTCGGGCTTAGGGTGATCGTAGCGAGCAGGTGGGGGAACGAGTCAAAAACAGCATGATTTTGAGGCGCATAGTGGTAACTACGCAACGATAAATCAGGATATTTTGGGCCGTTATCCCTAACGCACAGTAGATCTCTCATAAGTCCGACAGACTCCTAGCCGCCCAGTTCGCGGGTAGCCGCCTCAATATCTTTTTCCAACCGCGCCATCAGTTCGACACGTCTGGTTGACGATACTTCTTCAGCAGAAATATAGGGCAAAAAACGGAATGTCATCGTACCCGGTTTTTTGATAAAACCATGTTTCGGCCACAAAGCTCCTGCATTGTGCGCCATCGGCAGAATACCGACTTTGGCTTTCTGGGCCAGAATCACCCCGCCCGGCTGATAGTTCCCGGTTGTGCCAACTGCGGCGCGTGTTCCTTCCGGGAAAATCACCACCCAGCGGTTTTTGCCCAGCATGTCCGAACCACGCTTGATAACCTGTTTGATAGCTTGACGGGGAGAACCACGACGAATACCTATCGCGCCCATCAGCGCCAGAGCCCAGCCGAAAAAGGGGATATAGAACAATTCGCGTTTGAGTATCCAAGTGTAAGGCGGCACAAGAATCGGCATAGCTATCGTTTCAGCCGCTGACTGGTGTTTGGCGACCACCACGCAGGCGTGATCAGGGAAATATTCCTTACCCTCAATCACGATACGGATACCGCACAAAAGCCTGAGAAGAAAAAACGTGACCTTTGACCAAGTCTTCGCCCATAGCCATGAAGCGGAAAAACCGAATGGTCTAAACAGGATAATCAACAGTGAAAGCAACAGCGTCAGTAACACAAAACAAAGATTAAACAGTGCGGAACGAATGAGCAGCATCAACCCTCTCCCTGGAGAATCATGTCTACGGCTTCAGCGAGATTTGCATATACTCGAATGTCCGGCTGCAGGCGGCGTGATTCCTCCAAAATCATGGCAGCATCACCATAACCGCTCTGTACCAGCATGGCCGGTACGCCGGCAGCATGCGCTGCCTGCACATCACGGATCGAATCCCCCACAAACAATGCTGCTTCCGGCTGATTCTCCATACCCAGAGCCTGTAATGTTTCAAGCACCATGCCCGGTTTGGGCTTGCGACAAAAACAATGATCATCCGGCCCATGCGGACAATAAGCGACATGAGAAATGAAGCCACCAGCCTGCTCAATGGCCAGCATCATTTTGGCATGTATCGTGTTGAATGTATCCTGATTCATCATGTTACGTGCCAGCGCCGATTGATTGCTGATAATAGTTGTTGTCAGTCCCGCCCTGGTCAGCCGGGCAATAGCTTCCAGTGAACCTGGAATAGGATGCCACTGCTCAGGGGTGAGGATATAATCCGGTGAATCAAAATTAATGACGCCGTCGCGATCCAGCAGAACAGCCAACGGCCGACGGGTATTCATACGCTATGCCTGTGCAGTCAGCCAGCGTTCGGCATCGAGTGCAGCCTTGCAGCCATCCCCAGCCGATGTGACGGCCTGACGATAAACCGGGTCAGCCACATCGCCGGCGGCAAAAACGCCCTCCACCGACGTCGCTGTGCTCTTGCCTTTAGTGATCAGGTAGCCGGTCTCATCCATATCCAGCTGACCCTTGAGAAAATCGGTGTTTGGTTTGTGCCCGATAGCAATAAACACACCATGCACATCCAGGTCACGGATCGACCCATCCAGCGTCGATTTAAGACGAATGCCGGTCACACCTGTTTCATCACCGAGGATCTCTTCGGTTGTACTGTTCCAGGCCACTTCGACATTCTCTGTCGCCAGTAATTTATCCTGCATAATCGGTTCTGCACGTAATGCATCCCGGCGATGTACCAGTGTCACCTTGTTGCACAGGTTGGCCAGATAAATGGCTTCCTCCACAGCGGTATCGCCACCGCCTACTACAGCCACATCCTTGCCGCGATAGAAAAAACCGTCACAGGTTGCACAGGCTGACACACCACGCCCGGCGAACTCATCCTCGCTCGGCAGTCCAAGATATTTGGCTGAAGCACCGGTAGCAATAATCAGCGCATCGCAGGTGTAGGTGCCATCATCACCCTTGAGTCTGAACGGGCGTTTGGACAGATCGGCCTCGTTGATATGGTCCCATATCATTTCAGTACCGAAACGCTCTGCCTGTGCCTTGAAGTCCTCCATCATTTCCGGACCCTGAACACCATCCCTGTACCCCGGGTAATTATCCACATCGTTCGTCGTGGTCAGCTGACCACCAGCCTGCTGGCCCTGAATCACTACGGGCTTCAGATTAGCTCGGGCTGCATAAATCGCAGCGGTATAACCGGCAGGACCGGAACCAAGAATGATCAAATGGTGGTGAACAGCGTCAGACATGTATATCTCCATGGGAAAAAGTATTGGAAAGATACCGTCAAGCCTCTGAATCGCAATATATGATACACGCGCTGATACCTGTAGAGGTACTGATTTTTGCCAGGGCGGCAATAAATCAACCCGATCAGACAAAAATGTCATTTTGCCTTCGCTTACAAATCAAGCACTTACGTGCCAGATTTGATTCATGGCATCATGCCGCTCACAGCTCGGCAGTGTTACCGTCCAATTCATCAGTATTTATACTTCATGCCATAAGCTGCTAAAATCACGAAAAAGCTTGCAAATACCATCCACTTATGATGAAATAACAATACTGACTCGAAAAGTCACCGCTAAACCCTTGTAGAAGTCACAAACCAATATGCAAAATACTCATATGCAAGGTCCGGCAACCACAGGGTTTCCGGCCAACAAACCGCAGGGAATAAGCCCGTGCGAGAGGAAGAGAATGGCAACGAAAAAAACAAAAGAACAGACACGAAACATACTGAAAGAAGTCTTTGGTTATGACTCCTTCCGTCCCATGCAGGAAGAAATTATCTGTACACTGCTCGACGGCAAGGATGCCTTTGTATTGATGCCAACCGGTGGCGGTAAATCAATCTGCTACCAGATACCGGCGATCATGCGGGAAGGTACCGGCATTGTCGTATCACCGCTGATTTCACTGATGAAAGATCAGGTTGATGCCTTGACTGCATGCGGCGTTAAAGCCGCATACTACAACTCATCACTGAAAGCTGCCGAGGCCAAGGACGTACTGGACAGGTTTGAATCCGGTGATCTCGACCTGCTTTATGTGGCGCCTGAGCGTCTGCTTTCGAAAGGGTTCCTGGCCAAGCTCGAACATGTGCCACTGGCCATGTTCGCCATTGATGAAGCTCACTGCGTTTCACAATGGGGCCATGATTTCCGACCGGAATATGTGCGTTTGGGCGAGTTGCGCGAGATATTCCCCAATGTGCCTATGCTGGCCCTGACGGCTACTGCCGACGAACACACCCGTGAAGATATCTCCGACCGTCTGAAGCTGGCCAAGGCCAAACGTTTCGTGGCCAGTTTTGATCGCCCGAATATCCGTTATCTGGTCGCCGAAAAACGTCAACCGCTTACCCAGATCCTGCAGTTTCTGGAAGGCTGGCCGAACAACTCGGGAGTCATTTACTGTCTGTCGAGAAAGCGGGTGGAAGATCTGGCTGTAAACCTGCAGCGCCATGGTATCCGGGCGGCAGCTTATCATGCCGGCATTCCCGGTCGATCACGTGAAAAAGTACAGGATGATTTTCTGCGGGATCGGGTGAAAGTGATTGTCGCCACCATCGCCTTCGGCATGGGCGTAGACAAACCGAATGTGCGCTTTGTGATTCACCACGATTTACCCAAAAGCATTGAATCCTATTATCAGGAAACCGGGCGAGCAGGCCGTGATGGTTTAGAGTCCGAGGCGCTAATGCTTTATGGCTCGGGTGATGTAAATCTGGTCCGCCGCCTGATAGAAAACGTCGAAAATATTGATCAGCGCCGGGTTGAAGTTCACAAGCTCAACAGTATGGTGGCATTCTCCGAAGCACTGACCTGCCGACGCCGTGTATTGCTCGGTTATTTTGGCGAACCTCTGGATGAGCCCTGCGGCAACTGCGATATCTGTCTTGATCCGCCTGAAACATACGATGCCACTGAACTTGCCAAGGTAGCTTTGCAATGCGTACGCGAACTCAATGGTCATTTCGGCATGGGTTACATTGTCGATGTACTGCGTGGTTCTAAAAATGCACGTATCCTCGAACACAAACATGATAAATTAAAAACCCATGGCGCAGGTGCCGATATCAATGCTGATGAGTGGACATCCATTCTGCGCCAGCTGGTACATCATGGCTATTTTATTCAGGATGTTTCCAAACGTGCAGCCATGCTGGCAACCAAAAAAGCTGACTTTATCGGGTTTGGCGAACCGATCATGCTGGCTAAGTACCAACCTGGAATCCGGCGGCATTTCAAGCGTCTGGGTACACCACGCGATGAAGCCCTGTTCAAGAAACTGGTAAAATTAAGAGAAGAACTTGCCGACAAGGAAGATGTTCCGCCACATGTGGTATTCAGCGACGTAACGCTAACTGAAATGAGCCAGCACAAACCTGTATCTGAAGATGCCATGCGCAGAATCAGCGGTGTCGGCGTGCATAAACTGGAAGAATATGGTGAAGTTTTTATTGCCCTCATCCAGAAACATGTCGATAGCGAAGACGGGAAAAGCGCCAAGAGCGGAAGCAAGGATATCCCCATGCTGATTGCCAAAGGGCCCGGGGTGAATGAAACGCAAACCTATATTCTGTCGCTCTACCGCAAGGGGTATAGTCTGCAGGAAATTGCAGCGCAGCAGGGTGTCAGTGAGGACACCGTGCTGAAACATTATGTTGCCATTATCCGGGCAGGCCAGTTCATTGATGTACCTGCTTTTATCGGCGATGATTTTGATACCCTGATGGCTGAACTGGACGATGCAGACCCCTACGCATCACTGTCTGAAATCAAACGGGAACTGTCGGTTGATCTGAGCAACGATGAATTCCGGTTGATTCTGGCCTGGCGCGAAGCTATCGGTGTGGCATAACGAAACACCTCAGAAATACCATGTAAACACAGAGGGGAATCTGTGTTTCTACGATGCAACACTGCAATAGCCGCTTACGTTACGGGTGCCCTGAACATTCAGGGCACCCATGCGTATCAATGGGCTATTATCCTCAGATAATTTCCAGCACATTTTCCGGAGGACGGCCAAGCACGGCCTGATCTCCATTCACCACAATCGGTCGTTCGATCACGATGGGATGAGCCACCATCAGAGCAATCGCCTCGGATCGCGATAATGTTTTACCCTGAATATGCTCTTTAAACGCCACTTCGCCTTTGCGCATCAGTTCTGAAGGTTCTTTCCCAAGCATGGTCAGGATGTGATCCAGCTCTGCCTCGCTCGGCGGGGTTTTCAGATATTCGACAACTTCAGGCTCTATATTCTGTTCCTGCAACAGAGCCAGCGTTGCCCGGGATTTGGAGCAACGCGGATTATGATAGATGGTCACTGGCATAGTCTCTCCTTGTTTGAATTCAATCTGGTTCCAATGCAGCATATTTCAACATCAGGCGTTTGATTCCGGCTTGCCTGAACTGCACGGTGATACGTGTGGCATCACCGGAACCTTCCAATCCCAGCACCACACCCTCGCCAAAACTCGGATGCCGTACATTGCAGCCAATACCTGGACCAGCCTGCATATCAACAACAGCCGGCATGGATGGCTTATGCTCCTGATACAGGGTTTCCACCGGCAGGTTTTTAATAAAACGGCTGGGCTGGGGGTAATGCATCTCGCCATAAAAACGACGCAATCGCGCCGATGTCATCAGTACATGCTCACGGGCACGTGTAATGCCAACATAAAGCAAACGCCGCTCCTCGGCAATACCTGCCTCGCCTTCATCTAGTGAACGCTGATGCGGCAATAAACCTTCTTCCACACCGGGTAACACCACACAGTCAAATTCCAGTCCTTTTGCACGGTGCAGACTCATCATACAAATGGCATCATCCTGCCTGTCTCCATGCTCTGCATTCATCTCCTCGCTGCTTTGCAACAATGCGGCCCGGTCCATAAACTCCACCGGAGTAAGCCCCTGCCCCAGCGATATTTCAATATAATCCTGCAGGGTGCGAATATTCTCCAGTCTGGCTGCTGCTTCAATTTCACCCATAGCCTTGAGACTGTCCAGATAACCGCTCATTTCCAATACCCGCATCAATCCCAGGTCTTCATCTTCAGCAGCAGAGACATGTAATTCAGCCATCATCAAGGCCAGGCCTGTCAGTTTACGGGCAGCACCTTCAGCCTGATCCGTAACCAGCAAATCCAGCCACTCATAAGCACGCAATCCGGATGACTGCAGTGCCGTCGCCATCTGCTCCTGGCCTTTCACACCCAGGCCCCGTTTGGGTTTATTGCAGATGCGCATCAGATGCAGGCTGTCCCCACATCGATTGAGCAGCGCCCAGTATGCCAGCGCATCCTTGATCTCCATGCGCTCGAAAAAACCGATTCCGCCAACAATCCGATATGGAATATTGGATTCGCGGAACACCTGCTCCAGCGGCAAAGACTGCCGGTTGGAACGATATAATACGGCAATCTGCGCATTGGCATACCCGTTTAAACGCCAGCGTTCGATATGGCGCATGATCTGCCGGGCCTCATCATATTCATCGTTACACACTTTCCAGCAAGGTGTTTCACCGCCATCGATAGTCGCTTCAAGTGTTTTTTCATGACGATCGGTATTTTCACGAATCACCGCGTTGGCCAGCTCCAGAATAGCCGCAGTGGAACGATAATTTTGCTGTAGCCGGTGCAGGGTTGCTCCATGCCAGATACGTTCAAAATCCAGAATATGCGATACATCCGCACCACGCCATCCGTAGATACTCTGATCATCATCCCCGACAACCGTCAGGTTCCTGTGCTCACTGCACAAATGTAACAGCCACTCATGTTGAACCGGGTTGGTATCCTGATATTCGTCCACCAACACATGATCAAAACGGGTTCTCAGTGCTACCGCAATATCGGCATGCTCTCGCAGCAACACCACCACATTGAGAATCAAATCGGAAAAATCCATGCGTTCATGCTGTTTCAACTGTTGCTGATAAGTGTCATACAGCTCGACCATATTGATACCATTCCAGTCAAATGCCTGCGTCTGCGCAGGCCGGAGTCCGGCATGCTTGCAATGCTCAATCCAGTTCAGCAAATAGGCGGGATGAAGGCGATCTGTGTCAATATTGCGTGATTTCAGGATGCGTTTGATCAGAGCCTTCTGGTCATCCGCATCAATCACCTGAAAGGAGGCAGGGAATCCCAGCGCATCGGCGTAACGGCGCAGAAACCGTAACGAAATCGCATGAAATGTACCGGAAACAACACCGCCACCGTCATCCCCGATCAACTCACTTAATCTGGATTTCAATTCAGCCGCTGCCTTGTTGGTAAATGTCACAGCCAGAATCCGGTGTGGTGCAATACCGGTCTCGGCAATCAGATAGCCAATCCGATGGACAATCGTTCGCGTTTTACCCGAACCGGCTCCGGCCAGAATCAGCTGAGGTCCATCCCCGGAACGGGTCGCCTGTTGTTGTTCCGCATTCAAGGCATGTGCATTCACCGGTGCATATCTCCGTTAACCATGTTCGCCTTCGCCATGCTTAACAATCAATTTGTGATAGGTGGAAAAAATAGCGTTACGCGATAAAATCCCCAATACTTTGCGGGGATTATCTGCCGCCACCACAGGCATCTGTTCAAACTCCTCCCGGTCCAGAATATGAATCGCGTCAAGCAAGCTGTCTGATTCCGAGACCACCAGCACATTTCGATTAACCACTTCACTGGCGACAATCACCTGATCCAGAGCCGGGTCAATCAACCAACGCTGCAGATCGGAAAAGGTCACAATGCCGACCATGAGTCCTTCATCATCGACAACCTGCACACAGCCTTTGCCCGATTCCGTATACACCTGTTTCAATTCCTTCAATCGGGTCTTTTCCGATACGGATGGAACTGATCGCCACGGTATTCGACTCACCGGCACTGAGCGCATCCATGACTGTTCCAGCCCCCAGTGTGTTTCAATACCGCGCTCTTCCAGAGCTTCCGTGAATACCGAAGCGCGTCCAAAAGTACGCGTCACCAGTGTCGCCACACTGCATGCAGCCATCAGTGGTAGCATAATCTGATAATTCGCCGTCATTTCAAATACAATCAGCATCACCGTCAGCGGTGCCTGCAAGGCTGCGGCTGTCAAGGCACCGCAGGCCACAAGCGCATATGCACCATAGCTTTCAGAATAAGCTGGTGAAATTGCATGTGCAATATCGCCGAACAACGCCCCCACTGTCGCGCCCATGAACAGAGCCGGGCCAAACAGTCCGCCCGGAAAACCACCGGCAGAACATAGTACTGTCGCCACCAGCTTCCCAACCAGAACAATGGCCAGAAACCCTGCCAGCGGAAGCAAAACCCCGAGCAGTTCAGGCTGAATCCGTTCCAGCATCATATCTTCCACGGTGCCATAACCGATAGACATCACCTGTGGCAATGCCAACCCCACCAGACCGAGAACCAGACCAACCAGTGCCGGTCGCAAATAGCGGTTAGGGATTATTTTTTCCAGCCAGTTTCGTGTCGGAATCATCGATTTAATAAACACCGTGGCTACCAGACCGCAAATGGCACCGATGATAATATAAGACGGGATTTCCCAGACGCTGATCAGATGATATTCAGGCACGGTAAAGGCCGGATAATTTCCCAGTTCAGAACGCGCAATCACCGTAGCCAGTACGGAGGCAATCACAATCGGGCTGAAGGTAGCAATGGCGTAATCGGCCAGAATCACCTCCAGTGCAAACAGCACACCGGCAATCGGCGTATTAAATGAAGCAGCAATACCGGCAGCAACCCCACAACCGATAAGTGTTCGCAGTTGTTGCTCGGTCACCCCCAGGCGCTGGCCGATTTCGGAGGCCAGCAATGCCCCGAGCGCCACGGTAGGGCCTTCACGACCCAGGCTGGCACCACCACCGATAGCCAGTGCCCCTCCGATCGTTTCAGTCACCAGCTGACGCGGATTCACCCGCCCCCGTCGTTCGACCATATCTGCCAATACACCGGCCACGCCGCGCAATTCTCCACCTGGCAAAAAACGCACTGTAATCCAGCCAACCATGAGCCCGGTAACAGTCGGTGCCAACAGGTAGATATACCACGGCAATGTTTCGATGACGGTTTCCCAGGTGCGCTCGCCGGTCCAGAACAGACTAACCCACTCAATCATGTAACGCAGGAGCAACGCTGTATAACCGGCCAGCACACCGACAATTACAGCCAGTGCGACCATATAGAGCGTATCCTGATCACGGCTCCATGCCAGCGCTTTCGCCTTGCCGTCCAGCAGTTTTTCCTTCAATATCATTATACTTGCAAGCCTGTCCCTCGTTTATACGAATTAGCCGATGCTGATATGATGATCTGCCAATAGCAACGCCAATTAAAACACAAAGTATTGACAGTATTTGTCAGAATATATGCACCGCCTGACCGCTCAGGAATTCATAAACCGGAAAAACAACCACAGTACCAAGAACCATATCCAGCAATGGGGATGCAGCCAGCACAGTGATTCCCAGCCAGCCGGAATTATTATGGATATAAGGCCTGATGGATTTTCCTGCAGTACTATGGATCAGACATTCACCCACCAGCAGCCCTGGCAGAGGCAAAAGATGCAGACAGGCCATGCATAAATTAAAAAACATCAATACTTTGGCCCACCAGTGATGCAAGGGAGGCAAACCGGTCGACAACTGGTGGGCCAGACTCCAGCTGAATAAGACAAACCCCAGCAAACACAGCAGACTATGCGCGATAAACCGAACGGCGGCCGGCTTGATTCCCGACATCAGCGAATTGGGCAGTGCAACAATAACACCGCGATGAAACGCTATCGATGCCAGTAATGGTAACCATGTGCCGCGCCACAGAATTGCAAAAAATGGATGAGGGATGGCGATTCCTGTCTGACGGGACTCGCACAACACCACGACGGTCAGGGAAATCAACACGGGTAAGCTGTACAGAATCAACTGCCGGATGACTATGTTCAGCCACTCATCCATACACTACCCGGCCAAGATATTGATATGTTGCACCTTCCATCACAGGGTAAATGTGAACCAGCACGAACGCCTCCGCAAGCACAAGCTTGTCCGATGATTTTCATCCTGCTTCGGATAGTCTCTCCGGCATGGTAACCCGCCAGTCACTGGATCGAATCCGTCTGTTTTATGCGGCCTATTTTGCGGCAATGGGCTTAATTCTGCCGTTTTTTCCTGTTTATCTGGACGGGCTGGGATTAAATACCGTCATGATCGGTTTTATGACCGGGCTACTCGCACTGGCCAAAATCATCGCACCGCCATGGATCGGGCATACACTGGACGGTCAGACTGAAACCACAGTGCACAGGTTCATCGTTATAGCATCCTTTATGGCGGCAATAACAGCATTGTCGCTTGGTATGACACTGAACCTGTATCTGATGGCAGCGTCAATTTTGCTGTTCGGTGTATGCTGGGCAGCCATTCTGCCACTAACCGATGGGTTATCGGTGTCGGTGTCCGAATCCGAGATGGCGGATTACGGTCGCTTACGCGCCTGGGGTTCGATCGGTTTCGTTGTCACATCCCTGTCCGGTGGCATTTGGCTGGTCGGACCAAACATGGGCGTATTCCCGATTGTACTGGCGATGCTCATGCTGGTGCTGGCATTCGCCGCTCAGGGCTTCCCCAAACTAAAACTACCGATCGATAGCGATTCAGGCAGGTCGAAATTTTCAAAATCATTTTATCTGTTGCTGGCCATTGCTCTGATTATGCAGGTATCACATGGTGCCTATTATGGTTTTTTCAGCCTGTATCTGGCTGAAGCAGGATTTTCCGGCTGGCAAATCGGATTATACTGGGGGATAGGCGTCATCGCAGAAATTGTGTTGATGTGGCTGTGGTCACGTCCACTGCAACAAGCTGCACCTGCCGTTGTCTTCAGCATTTGCCTGTTACTCACGGCACTGCGCTGGCTTGGCATCGGACTGACCACCGATGCCATGCTTCTGGTAGGCCTGCAACTTCTGCACGCAGCCAGTTTTGCTGCTTTTCATGTAGCAGCCATTGCCTGGGTTAAACGTCTTGGACCAAAGACACGTCACGGAGCAGCACAGGGGTTATATTCCGCGGCCGGGTTCGGACTTGGCAGCACAATCGGCATCATGGGTTGTGGCCTGATTGTCAATGCCTTTGGCTACAGCATGGCTTTTTATTTGTGTGCCGGGGTTGCCATGCTCGGAATTCCGCTTGCCCTGCTTCTATCGAAAGAAACTCGAAAAAGATGAAGTTATTATTATGAAGAATCTGATTTAGCAGCCCGTCCACAGAACGTATGAAAACACTGAATTAATCAGCATCCCCTATGGAATCGTGGCATCTGAGCTGCATGCATATAACAGGAGTTAAAAAATGGTGCACCCTAGTGGATTCGAACCACTGGCCTTCGGCTTCGGAGGCCGATGCTCTATCCAGCTGAGCTAAGGGTGCTTATCAGATTGTGAGCCCAAGTCTAATTCAGCCACAGCCTTCTGACCATTGGCTTCAGAGGGCGATGCTCTATCCGGCCAAGCCAAGGACGCAGGATTCTAATGATTGCGTTTGAAATTGGAACAGCCCGAGTGACTGAAAACATCACTTTAGCCGCAAGAGCCACAATGCAGCAAATCAAACCGGATATGTAGAAGATAGCCCCTCACCACTTATTTTGGGTCAGTCCAGCCTTGCAGCGTTTCAATAATCATTCTGGCCTGTTTGGCATTGGTTATATTGAATTTGGAACGCGGTGTATATTCGCCATTACGTTTCTGGTAACGGCGAATAGTAAATTTATCCTCACCATAGGATTCACTTGCCTGATCCCAATTCTGATAACGGAACAGAATCGTTGTCCATGCTCCTTTGCTGAGGATAACTTTATCCACCTGTCTGGTGGTCAGGATACCCCCCTCTTCAAAATCAATATTCAGGTCATCAGGTGTCATAAGTCTCTCTTTATTGGTGAAAGTTCGGTAAAAAGGCCGCGAAGACTGCTATGATGGGCTTGCGTGTCAATCAGCAGGATTGATCCTATGCAAGACATCGCACGCCAAAAACCATCCTGTGTTCGGCCCTATCAGAATTTGACCAACAAAAAAGCCTGCGGCGATCACCGCAGGCTTTTTTGTTGGTGTTATTAAATACTACTTATGTGATGAACTCATATATTGAAGCATATTTGCATGATCCTGGTTCCTCGAACGAATCACTTTTCCGGCATGAACCAGCATATAAGCCATAAATGCATAGACCAGTTCAGGCTCGGTTTGCATCAGTTCCGAGCAATCGTCACGGTTGAGTTTGTATACAACACAATCTTCCACAGCAGTGACTGTCGCTGTGGCCGAATCACCGGTCAGAAAAGTAATTTCACCGAACAATGCACCTTCCCTGCTGGTCGCGATGTGCATTTGCTGACCGTTACATTCAGCACTGATTTCAGCCAATCCCGAACGCAGGATATACAGCACACCGCCCGGCTGTCCCTGCGTCAGAATATTGTCATTTTTGGAAAAGTTCTTTTCGATTAGCAGGCGATCGAGTTTGCCTCGCTCATCTTCATTCAGTTTTCGTCTCAAAACCTTGTCTTCAAGCCATGAATAATCGATTGCCATGGAAACCCCCACCTTGATTTTAACGACCTATCATACACGGATGAAAGAATAACTTGCAAGTACGGGCTCGTCTCCGCCCAATTTATCAATGCCTTCAAACAGTAAATCGGTTATCGCTTGAATTCATCGATTGAAAGTGCTTCAATGTCATGCATGCAGAATAACCCTCAACAGGCCCTGGAAGAACGAATTCAGGCTTTAACCGAACATCTGGCGACTATTCGCCGCAACATGGAGCAAACCATTGCCGATAATCATCGCATGCGTGAAGTCGTGCGTATTGCCGAAAACGAGCTGCGTAAACGGCGAGACCAGGTTCGACAACTGGAAAGTGAACTGGAAAATCTGCAAACCGGACGTCTGGAAGCAAAAGCCCGGGTAGAACACGCTATGGAAAAACTGGACGAACTGATGACCGGACAAGGTGAACCATCATGAGCCATTCAGTTGATATCACACTCATGGGCCGCAATTTTTCAATTCTGACCGATGAAGACCCTGACCAGGTTTTGGCTGCTGCGGAAATGGTCCAGAAACATGTTGATGAACTCAGAAATATGGGAGCATCAGTGGCTTCCGACCGTTTGCTGGCACTGGTATCCCTGAATCTGGCCGGAGAGTTACTGAAAAGCGACCGGACTAAAATTGATGGTCTGGAAGACTTGATATCTGAACTGGATGGAGTAGTGTTACAAGCAGAGGGTTTAGCGAAAGCACCCCTGCGTTGAGCGAGTGGCATACATGTTGCCTGAGCCGATACTTGTCGAATGGGAGCTTACCTACTTTGGCCATGCGCGTCCCCCTTTCGGGATACCTGAGGCCGAGGTGCGGCGCCCACCTCTTGTTAGAGGGTTCGGCGACTATATGCCATTACGTCAGCGCGGGGGTGCCCTTTTCTCCCGCCCGGGTATGCATAATTCCCTTCATCGTACATTCAGACATATTCCAAACATATGAACAAACCAGTTGATAAAAACACACTCCGGGCTTCTTCGCTGGCATATCGGAAAAACATGCCGGACAATGAGCGCCGTAAAAGCTCTGAAATCATCCTCGAGACATTGATCGCTCACCTGCAGAATAACCCGAATACCCCTGCCAATCTGCTGGTTTATCGCTCACTCCCATCGGAAGTGAGTACGGAAAGACTGTTTCAGTTTCCCGGCTATCAGATTTTTGCTCCGGTCACCCATCATCACGAACATATGGAATGGCTGTCAACAACGCCACAAACAAAATGGAAAAACGGCTTGTTCGGAGTTGCAGAACCAGCATCCGGTATGCTCTGGACAGGCCATCAAAAGACAGTATTGCTCTGCCCTATGGCAGCATTTGACCGGCAAGGCAATCGCCTCGGAATGGGAAAGGGATGTTTTGACTACTGGCTTGGCCAACACCGTCATCAATTGATTCAGGTGATTGGCCTGGCTTTTTCCGGCCAGGAGGTCGCACATATCCCGACTGACGGGCATGATGCGCCGATGGATTATGTGATAACTGAAAAAGAGGTAATTGAATGCCTGAAGCTATGAAAATTCTGGTGATTGGAGATATTCTCGGCAAAGCCGGGCGGCGTGCTTTGACAGAACATTTGCCATCATTGATTGATATGCATCAGGTTGATTTTGTGGTTGCCAATGGGGAAAACCTGGCTCATGGCTTTGGTCTGACCGAAAGAGTGGCCGATGAAATGTTTGCGATAGGTGTCAATGTCTTTACCAATGGCAACCATTGCTGGGATCAACGTGATTTTCTCCAGCATATCGAGGAGGATGATCGTTATGTTCGTCCGATGAATTTCACAACCTTTGCGCCTGGGCGTGGCTGGACAGTGCAGGAAACCGCAGCCGGTTATAAAGTGGCAGTCATTAATTTGATCGGCCAGACCTTTATGGGTCCATGGGATTGCCCGTTTGCGGCGGCAGATCGGGCTATGGATGAGATTCCTGATGATGTCAGTGCCATTCTGGTAGATATGCATGCTGAGGCAACCAGTGAAAAAATGGGTATGGGGTGGTATCTGGATGGTCGCGTCTCTTTTGTCTATGGCACACACACGCATGTGCCGACCTGCGATGAAATCATTCATGCTTCAGGTACAGCATATCAATCCGATATCGGCATGACCGGCTCCTATCAGTCTATCATCGGTATGAAAATCGATGGCGCATTAACGCGCATGGTGCAACGTCTGCCTCAACGCTTTGAAGCGGTAGAACGCGGAGCCTCAATTTTCGCAACACTTGTAAGCATTGATCCATCAACAAGGTTAACGACAGCCATTGAACGTATTCATATTCCACCGGCTTGATACAACAAGCCGGTGATATTATTGTACACAAAGAGAGTGCATGCAGGGAGATGCCGATTTTTGCCAGGATGACAATAAATCGGCATCTCCTCAGCGAATGCTGCCTTCCAGCTGAACAGCTTTCTCCGGAGAATCAGCGAATGTCTTCAACTTCTGCGCACGCGATGGGTGGCGCAGTTTACGTAAGGCTTTCGCTTCAATCTGACGAATACGCTCACGGGTAACGCCGAACTGTTTGCCTACTTCTTCCAGCGTATGGTCGGTATTCATACCGATCCCGAAACGCATACGCAGCACTTTCTGTTCCCGATCGGTCAGGTTTTTCAGCACATCCAGCGTGGCCTCGGAAAGCGCTGCACTCACCGTTGCATCAAGCGGATTTTCTGCATTTTCATCTTCAACGAAATCACCCAGTTGTGAATCCTCATCATCACCGATTGGTGTTTCGAGTGAAACCGGTTCCTTGGCTACTTCCAGAATCTGTTCTACTTTTTCAACCGGCAGTTCCAGATGTTCAGCCAGTTCTTCCGGTGTCGGCTCACGCCCTATCTCCTGAGCAATCTGGCGCGAAACACGCATCATTTTATTGATGGTTTCAATCATATGTACCGGAATACGAATCGTGCGGGCCTGATCGGCAATAGAGCGCGTAATAGCCTGGCGAATCCACCATGTAGCATAGGTAGAGAACTTGTAACCACGCCGCCACTCGAATTTTTCCACCGCCTTCATCAAACCGATATTACCTTCCTGGATCAGGTCGAGAAATCCAAGCCCACGATTGGTGTACTTTTTGGCAATGGAAATGACCAGGCGCAAATTGGCTTCGATCATTTCGCGTTTGGCCTGACGCATTTTGGCTTCACCCATGGTCAGTTTACGAGCCACTTCCTTCAGCTCGACAATATCCATTTCGGTTTCCTGCTCAACTCGTTTGAGCCGACGCTGGTTTTCCTTGATTTTACCCGTGACGTCTTCAATTTTTTCTACCCAGGCCGCATCCCTGTTCTGCCTGATCACATCGTCGATCCAGCGTTCACTGGTTTCATTCGGCGGAAATGTTTCCAGAAACAATTTGCGCGGCATTCTTGCCTTCAGGGCAAAGTCGCGGATCGTACGCTCAAAACGGCGAACGCGCTCAATAGCATTTTTGAAGCGCTGTACAAGCTGGTCAAGCTGACGCGGTGAAAAAGGAATACTGACCAGTTCAAGCAGCATGGCATCAAGCACTTCGCGACTTTTAAGTTGCAACTTTTCATCATTCGGCTTCTTGGCCAGCTTCTTTTTCAGTGATATGAACTCGTCATGCAGCACTTTAGCATTACTAAAGTGCCCCAGCGCTTCTTCCAGTTGCTCTTCCTTGGTAATAACGGTTTCCAGCATCGGCGTGCCGTCCGGAGTGGCCGTACGAGCCTTGATCGCAGCCGTCAGTTGCTCACCATCAAGCTTGGTTTCAACTTCATCGGGCTCATCGTCCTCATCTTCACTGCGGCTCATGCGATTTTCATATTCCTTGATGGCAGCTGCATTGATGACTTTTTCATCCACATCAATGATGTCCCGGAAATTCGGTTCCTCATCATTTTCCAGTGCTTCATCGCGGATTTCAGCGATACGTTCGCCCAATAACATAATTTCGCGGAAGGTTGACGGGCACAGGCAAATTGATTCGTGAACCTGCATACGTCCTTCTTCGATGCGGCGGGCAATTTCAATCTCGCCTTCACGGGTCAACAGTTCAACCGTACCCATTTCACGCAGATACATACGTACCGGATCATCAATGCGGACGACCGTTCCCAGTTGCGATGTATCGGCACGCAAAGCAGAATCTTCCTTGCGCAGACGATCTTTGCGCATGGCATAAGCGCCTGTAGGGGCTCGTTCCGGATCAACGACTTCCACACCCATTTCTGTGAAAACATTGATCAGCTGCTCAACACGATTGGCAGAAACCAGCCCGCCCGGCAAATGATTATTCAGATCTTCATAGGTGATAAAACCGGCCTGTTTCCCCTTGGCCATCAATGTGCCCAATTCGCGGATTGTGACCTGTTCCTGACTGTTCTTTGACATACGGTTATGCTCCTGTATCACTCAACTGTTCACTGAGTTGACGTTGTTGCTGCTGCAGCACACTCAACCGCTTTTGCAGCCGTACGGATTCATCCAGATTCAGCCCGCGCTTCATACGCCGGCGGATATCATTGGCTTCCATATCCAACACCAAACTCTTGTATTCAATATCCTGGACGGTTGCCTGATTCACCCAGCGAGAAATCATGGTCTGGTAATCAGGGAATTCCTGTGCCAGCTGTCTCGCGATGTCGGTATTGTCGTCTTCAGCATCCGCTTGCATCGAAAAAGCGCGCGAATATATCAAATTAATGCCATCCTTGTCAACAAAAAACCCGGCTGCAATATCAGGAAGACTGTGAAAACGCGCGGGCCGCTGCAGCAAACCAGCCAGAAAACGCTCCTGAACATGATTCAATTCACTCTGTTGTTTTGATTGCAGTTCGTTTGGCCTGAGTGCTGGACGCTGCCTGCCTTGCTGCAATGAAATACCGGTGGCCTGTTCCACTTCCTGTCGCCATGCCTGCTGCAGATAGTTATCGGTCATCGTGGCCAGCATGGCATCCGCTTTTTTAGCCATTCGGGCCCGACCATCGGCTCCCTGACCGGCCAATAGCTTCAGACCTGTCAACCACGTCTCCAGAACAGGTTTACTGTCTTCATCAATCCGTTGCTGAAACGCTTCTCCGCCTTTGGCTTTAAGCAAAGAATCAGGGTCTTCCCCTTCAGGCAGATAAAGAAATCTTGGTGTCAGTTCAGCCTTCAAAAGTGGCAGCATTCTGTCCAGCGCCCGCCAGGCAGCCTGCCTGCCGGCACGATCACCATCGAAAGCAAATACCGGTGAATCACACAGGCGAAAAATCTCGCGAATCTGGGCCTCGCCAATCGCGGTACCCAGTGGTGCCAGTCCAATTTTCAGGCCATGCGCTGCCAGTGCCAGCACATCCATATAACCTTCAACAATGACCAGTTGCTTTGTTTTACGAATGCTATCGCGGTGTTCTGAAAAGCCGTAGAGCAAACTGGATTTGTGAAACCATCTGGTTTCTGGCGAATTGAGATATTTGGGTTCACCCTCACCCAGTACACGACCACCGAAGCCAACCACGCGGCCGCGCCGATCACAAATAGTAAACATCAGGCGATCGCGGAAACGATCTCCATAGCCATGATCACCCTTGAATAAAAGACCGACTGCCTCCAGCTGACTATTGGTGCGGGCATCACTGCCAAACACCTTGTTCATAAAGCCGTATCCCGCCGGTGTATAACCCAGTCTGTAATCGCGGATAATGGCTGCCGGAAGCCCCCGATTTTTCAAATATTCCCTGGCTTTACCGCCCTGTTCCCCGTGCAGGGCGCGGCTCATGGCATCCGAAGCCCGGTCCAGCATATCGAAAGCCTGTTGCTGACGCGCTTCATCACCCGGTTTTCGCTCACTGTCTTGCGGAATTTCCAAGCCTGATTTTTCGGCCAGATATTCCACCGCTTCGGGAAATGAATAACCGTCGTGCTCCATCAGAAACTGGAAAACACCACCCCCCTTACCACAGCCAAAACAATAATAGAGCTGTTTGTCGGGCGAGACAGAGAACGATGGTGATTTCTCATGATGAAACGGGCACAAGCCCATCAGATTGGTGCCGGATTTTTTCAGTTCGACATGACGTCCGATAATTTCAACAATATCGGAACGCGCCATGACCTCATCAAGGAATGATGGTGGGAAGTGAGACATATACCTTTATGTAGTATACGAAACGTAAATAAGCAAGTCCGCCCTCATGATTAAATCGGCTAAGCCAACCGGGCTTTAACGATTCCCGAGAGTTTACCCATATCGGCCCGTCCTGCAGCCCTGTCTTTAACGATCGCCATCACCTTTCCCATATCGCGCATGCCGGTAGCGCCGGTTTGGCTGATAGCCTGATCAACCATGGCATCCAGCTCATCACCGGACAACGGTTCGGGCAGATAGGCCTGAATAATTTCCACTTCGGCCAGTTCCTTATCTTTCAAATCATCACGGCCTGCATCGGCATATTGTGATGCGGCATCAATGCGCTGCTTGACCAGTTTTGCCAATACGGCCATGGCTTCTGTTTCATCCAGCCCACGACCAAGCTCTATTTCCTTATCCTTGATAGCGGCACGCAACATGCGAATGCAGGATAATTTCTGCTTGTCACCTGCCTTCATAGCCGTTTTCATATCTTCAGTTAACTGCTTAAGCATGACCGCTCCGTTGATAGACCGCAAACAAACTCAGATAGATGCCCGTCAGCTGTTTCGTCTGCTTATTGCATGCCTGTACGCCTGTTGCGGTAAAAAGTTTTGTAATTTTGAATTATAAACAAAAAATGCCGGACACAAAGGCCCGGCATTTCGATGGCTTACGAATCGAGCGATTTAATAATCGCGGTTCTCGCGCATGCGCACTCTGCGCAAACGTTTCATCAAACGCTTGCGTGCAGCAGCTTCTTTTCGTTTTCTGGCAATGGAAGGCTTCTCATAAGCTTCGCGACGACGGCATTCGGAAATGACCCCACCTTTTTCAACCTGTTTGCGAAAACGCTTCAGCGCAATCTCAAATGGTTCTTCTGAATTTACTCTAATTCCTGGCATATATAAAACATCACCACCTTAGCCCGCTCGGCCATAAATTCGCCCTTCTGTGTGTGCGGCGCTAGGTTCGCTAGCGCTGAATGCAGCATAAAAGGGCGGCGGATTATGGCAATAGAACAGGGCAAGTCAAATCAAGCCACCGGAAGCTCATCTTCCGGTCTGTTGCGTGCGGCTTCCAAAGTGGGCAGTTGGACAATGTTATCGCGTGTATTGGGTTTTGTGCGCGATATTCTCATTGCGCGGGTATTGGGCGCAGGGCCGCTGGCCGA
Source organism: Mariprofundus sp. (assembly GCA_030951065.1). Taxonomy (GTDB): domain Bacteria; phylum Pseudomonadota; class Zetaproteobacteria; order Mariprofundales; family Mariprofundaceae; genus Mariprofundus. Next base: position 24,934 of record JAUZQH010000028.1, read on the forward strand.
TGCCTTTTTTGTGGCTTTTAAACTGCCCAATTTCTTTCGGCGTATGTTTGCCGAAGGTACGCTGACTGTTGCTTTGGTGCCTGTCTTATCGGATCAGCGCGAGCAAGGTGAAGCACAGGCACATGACTTTCTCAATGCGCTGGCCACGCTGCTGTTGATTGCCCTGCTCGGGTTTACCTTGCTCGGCATGATGGCGATGCCGTGGCTGTTGTATGTGTTTGCGCCCGGATTTTCTGATGAAGCGGATCGCTGGGCGATGTCGCTGGAGCTGGCGCGTTTGATGTTTCCGTATCTGGCCATGATTTCTCTGGCTGCACTATCTTGGGCGGTACTCAATACTTATAAACATTTCGCAGTACCTGCGGCGAGCCCTGCGTTATTGAATGTGGCGATTATCGCTGCGGCGTTGCTACTGGCTCCATCTTTTGATAATCCGGCGAGAGCCCTGGCGATTGGTGTGTTGGTGGGCGGTTTTTTACAACTCGCCATTCAATTTCCGGCATTGAAACGCATCGGATGGCTGCCACGCTTTAATTTCGATTTTAAGCAGCCTGCAATTCTTGAAACGCTGACCCTGTTTGGCCCTGCTGTGCTGGCCATCGCAGCGGTGCAGATTAATATTTTAGTCGGCACTATTCTCGCCACCTTGCTGGATGCCGGTGCGGTATCCTACCTCTATTATTCTGATCGTATTGTACAATTGCCCTTGGCGTTATTTGGCATTGCTATGAGTACAGCGCTTTTGCCGACCTTATCCAGCCATTTATCCAAGGGTAATAGGCTGGCTGCGGCTGAAGATCTGCGTGCAGGTCTGGCCTGGTTAACCTGGATTACCTTGCCTGCCATGCTTGGAGCTTTGTATCTGGCGGAACCGATAGTGGTGACCTTGTTTGAGCGAGGTGCTTTCAGTCATGTTGATAGTGTGGCCACAGCCCATACGCTGCAGGCCTATGCTGTTGGGCTTATTGCTTTTTGTTGGATTAAATTGTTTGCATCGGCTTGTTATGCACGCAAAGATGCCAAAGCGCCGATGCGCTATGCGGCTATCAGTGTGGCGGTTAATATTGTTTTGGCGGTGATCTTGATGCAGTTCTGGGCTTATGTGGGGTTGGCTCTGGCAACATCTCTGGCGGCTTTTGTGAATGTCGTGATGTTGTATAGGCGTTTGACTCAAACCTACGGCTCGTTGCTGGATGCTGATATTTTAAAACGTTTGCTGACGGCTATCGTAGCCAGTGCTTTGATGTTGATTTATTTGATTGCTTTTGAGATGCAATGGGTGTTTCCGGCGGAGGGTTTGATGCAAGGCCTGTGGCTGACGGCGGCAATTGCGGGAGCGGTTGTGGTGTTTTTGTTGGCCGCATTGCTGCTGGGGGAACGGGCTTTGTTGATGCGCTTTTTGCGGCGTGGAAATTCAGAGGGGAATAATGATGCGGCGTGATGTGATTGTGTTTGATATTGAAACGGTGGTTGATGCTGATGCTGCGCGGCGTGTGTTGCGTTTGCCCGATGCGGACGATGTCGAAGCGCGTGATGCCTTGGCTGTTTATTTCCTGCAAAAGACGGATGGACGCAATGATTTTCCACGCCAGCCCTTTCATCAAGTGGTGGCGATTTCTTATGGTCACTTGATTCGCGAGCCGGGCGAGGAGGGCTATGAACTGCTCATGCGTCGTTTGGCGACAGGTGGTGATTCAGGCAGTTCCGAAAAAGAGATATTGCAAGGATTTTTCCATTTGATTGAAACGCGCGTGCCGCAGCTGGTCAGTTTTAATGGCCGTGGTTTTGATGTGCCGGTATTGAAATACCGTGCCATGGCGCATGCGTTGGCTTGCCCGCGCTGGTTTCATCAAGGCGATAAATGGAATAACTACGATACCCGTTATTCATCCGAATACCATTGTGATTTATTGGAGGTGTTGTCTGACTTCGGCGCATCGGCACGTTGCTCGATGGATGAAGTGGCGGCATTGTTAAATGTGCCCGGCAAGTTGGACACGGCTGGAGATAATGTGCGTGCGCTGTATGAAAGCGGTCAAACTGATGCCATACGTCATTATTGTGAAACCGATGTGTTGACCACGATGTTAATTTTTTTACGTCATCAACTGTTCAGCGGAAGCGTTTCTGCCGGTGCTTATGCCCGCGCAATGCTTGGTTTATACAATTATATTGAAGCAGAGTCCGAGATGCGGCCTCATCTGCTCGAATATATTCAAGCTTGGGATCAAAGTTATAGCGTGCCAGACACTGGAACGTAAATTTATCTTGATTGCATCAGTGAGAGTTGTCTATATCCAGATAAGACTGAGTGGTTTTTCGATGAAG
>JAUZQH010000029.1 GCA_030951065.1 Mariprofundus sp.
AAGTCCCGGTACAACATCATGGCTTCCATGGAGTCTCGCAGCATCTGGTTCATGGCCACCAGATGTTTGATATCCGTATCCTCCCTGACCATCAGATACAAACCGCAGTCCAGCCCGGCCAGGCGGTCAAACATAAAATCCACCAGCGTTTCAGGAATAATGGAGCCATGCTGGGGTGCGATCATCCGGATGGGGTATTCTCGCATCCTGGATAAACCGTGCTGCATGATTTCGCGGCTGGGCATATAATGTTCGTGGAATGGCTTGATGGCTTCGAAGTGGGATTCATCTTTGGCATACAGACTCCATTCTTCGGTAAAGCCGCCGAAGATATCACTGGAAAACATGATGCTGCTTTTCTCGTCGAAGGTGCAGAATGCACCGGGAAAATGCATATACGGTGTAAATACAAAGCGCAGCGTGCGGTCGTTCAGCTGCAGTTGCCAGTCGTGCTCCTCCACCTGCCAGAAGGGGATATGTTTCAGGTCATAGTGCTTCAATAATGCCGCTGCCCGCCAGTGGGTGACAAGCACGGCATCGTCGCGATTGACCAGTTGATCAATCAGACCCATTGCCGCAGTAATATCCGGATCCTGATGGTGGCAGACAAAGTAGCGAATTTTGGAGAAGGGGATGACTTCTTCGATTTTCCTGAACGGATAGTTAAAGGTCAGTTTCGATCCGGGATCGAAGAGCACGGACTGATCGCCGTTTTCAATCAGATAGGCGTGGCACTGAAACGGATCATCTTCGATATAGTGGCCTACCCACCAGACACGTTCCGATATTTTGATGGCGTGGTTTGTATCCAAATCCTGCATACCCATGAAACATCCCCCTTTGTTGCTGATCACAGGTTAATGAAATCAGAGGAATCATGCCATGATTTTTATTAACGCATTTTGAGTCACGCAATCCCTGTTCAATATCCAAGGCTTGCCCCGGCTCTCCTTTGCAGCATCACACAACCGGGTATTTATTTTTCCCTGGGCATATTCGCTCCGAACAATGGCACATTGCTCGCATGGCCGCCGATCCATATTTCCGACCCCATGCACAGGCCGATCGTGACATCAGCATGCCCCAGTGGCACGACGGGACTGTCCGTTTGTTCTGGCGCTTCCACCCAGTCTGTAATCTCCAGGCTGAGGTTGTAGAAGTCATTCCAGCTTGTTGTCCCGCCTTCGGGTTTCTTGATCTGGGCAACGGCACCTCCGGGCGGCGCATGATGGAGGTTAATCTTCATGCCGGGTCGTGGCTCGGCAATATTCAAAATCCGGAACATCTGCCTTTCCGGATCGAAGTAACCTATATCCATAGGACTCTCAAGCGGCTTGTCCCATATGTACATGGCCCATTTTTTTGTTCGCCCGTCGTAAAGGAAGAACACTGCACGCGCTGCAAACAGTTCGTCATGCACCAGGCCACTCAAATGGCGGTGGGAAAGCTCTTCAAGCGCGATGTTTCCCTCACAGAGGTAGAGTGCCGCCGGAGGCATGCCGGTTTCCATATAGCGATGGTTTTCCGCTTCTCCCTGAACACCGAATACGATAACAGCCCGTTGCACTTGCGGTGACTGGTTGGGAATGTTCACCCTGGTCGTCCTGCCGGGGAAGAGAGGATATTCCGCTTCGAAGGACAGTCTGGTTCCGGCGACGACAAAATACCCGGAAGCCAGCGCGGTGATATCGTGATCCGTCAGATTCCTGATGTTTCCCTGAATTTCATGCCGGTTATGCACACCCGGTGTGGCAAAATGCATATCGGTCAGCTGGATGACCGATTCGTCCCCCGGAAGTACACCATACTGGAATATCGTGTTCGATGTTGCTGGCATTTGTTCAGGCGCATCGTCTGATGAGCAGCCTCCCACAACAAGCAGTGCCAGTACAAACAATCGGATTGCTCTTTGCATCATCTGCCCCCCTGGGGAAGCGCTGATTTAATCAGCATCTCTCCAAGTATTTTTGTCGATCCCATGCCTATCTATGGGGCACAGTCATTTCATTTGCGCCAGGAATTTTGTCGCCAGTTTTTTAAACCCCTGTTTGTTGGGGTGAATTTCATTCAGCCACTGATTGGCATTGATCGTTCCAATGGTGTCCACGCGAATAAAGTTGGCTGTGGTTGCCTCCAGCTGTATCAGCATGTTGTTCAGGCGCTCAATCATCAGATTCACGATTTCCTGCTGAATGATCGGATCCCTGATCTTTTTGGCGATCATGAACGGCTTGATCCATGGCCCGAATTTGAGCAGGCCGCCCAGAAAGACGGCCGGTTTACCGGAAGGTGGAAGATGGTCATAACCGTGGGTGATGATGGTGGTATCAGGGCTGTGTTTGTCTCTGATATCAATGAGGGTCAGATATGCTTCCCTGATTCTGGCAATTTCGCCATTCAGGCCGGATGTTGCATTGCCCCAGTTGATGGCGGCGTGTGCATCCATACAGTCTTTCCATGTGTTGAGAAAACGGGGCATATCGCCTTCACCGACAGATCAATGATATTGCTGCCATGATGTGTGGACAGCAAACCATCCGGATAACCAAACCATGAGTCACCTTCGCTTACGACCACGGGCTTCTCTTTATGAATATGCAGCATTCCCTTAAGCTGATTAATATCCCTTGTTGAATTCATCGGTGACTCCCCCCGGAACTGATCCGCTTCAGGTTGCAGCATGAGTATAGCATAAAAACCGCCGGCTTTTCAGCTCAGTGAATCAAAATCCAAACCATGCGTCTTTTGTCAGTTCGGGGGAGGGGCTTCTCATGGTTCTTCACTCGCAAGCGAGGGAATGTCTTAATTCTGGTGACACGGTGTAACTTTCAAATGAGGGCGAGCGGTTTCTATCCGACTGAGCTATTTTCAGATGCTGGCAAGTGCCCAAGCATTATTTTTGCCTGAGGAAAGTGTCTGATCTGCTTTCCTGAAAAATCAACGAAACAGTTATCTTTGTTCCCGTGAAGGCGGGCTGGATTTGCGGCTCGGGAACCCGGGTAAAGGTGCAAGGTTCAGCCTTTGGGGTGAAGCTGTTACACTGCCGCAAAATTCTCCGGTGGGTAGTATGGTCACCGGGCAACCACCAATGAAAAAAGGATCCGGCATGAACGAACATGAAATTCTGGCGATGTATGAAAATGCAGGCGCATTACTGAACGGGCATTTTATTCTTTCCAGTGGTCGGCATTCGGCCCGCTATCTGCAGTCGGCGCTGGTGCTGATGAATATTGATCATGCAACAGCACTGGCGAAAGAGTTGATTGCCAAAGTGGATGATGCTGAGCAGATTGATCTGGTGGTAGCGCCGGCCATTGGCGGTTTGGTTATTGGTCAGGAAGTGGCCCGGCTGATGAAAAAACCGTTTATGTTTACCGAACGCAAAGAGGGCGAGATGCAGTTGCGGCGTGGTTTTTCGATTCCCGAAGGAACCAGGATTCTGGTAGTGGAAGATGTGATTACAACCGGAGGCTCGGTATGCGAATGCATGGCCGTGGTGCGTCAGCATGGCGGCACGCCGGTACAGGTGCTGGCCGTGGTGGATCGGGCCCCGGATGAGAAAGAACGATTCGATGTGCCGTATGCAACGGCAATTGAGCTGAGTGTGGAAACGCACGATGCCGATGATTGCCCGATTTGCAGGGAAGGCCTGTTGCCTGCGATCAAGCCGGGCAGTCGCGGTTCGGCCTAGAATTTCAGGTATGGATGTATTGTGACAGAGGCCACGGAGCGCTGAATAGGCGTTCCATAGCGTTTCTGTTTGAATCATGAGGAGTTTGGATGAGTGAACCAGTACTTCGCTGCTTTCCGTTTGGGGGCGTAGGCGAATTCGGTAAAAATATGATGGTGTATGCCCTTGATGATGATGCTGTCATTGTCGATTGCGGCATGGGGTTTCCCGAACCGGGTCAGCATGGTGTGGATGTGGTGGTGCCGGATATCTCGGCACTGGATGAACTGGGCCTGAATATCCATGCCCTGTTACTGACCCATGGGCATGAAGATCACATTGGCGGGTTGCCGCATCTGTTGCCGAAGCTGAAATTACCGGTGTATGGCACGGAAGTGACGCTGGCGCTGGTTCGGGGTAAATTGACCGAACGAGGTTACAAGGGCGATTTGAGAGCTTTGCCCGAGAATGGCGACAGTGTGAACGTGGGGCCGTTCAAAGTAGAAGGGGTGCCGGTGACGCATTCGATTATGGATGCGGTGTCGATTGCGATTCATACCTCGCTCGGCGTGATTATTCATACCGGGGACTTCAAGCTTGATCCGGCTCCGATTGACGGCAGGACAACCGCCATCCACCGTTTCTCACAACTGGGTGATGAAGGTGTGCTTTTGCTGGCTTCGGATTCCACCAATGCCACACGCCCCGGCAGTGGCCCGTCCGAGCGTGTTGTGGGGCCGGCCCTGAAGCAGGCCGTAAGCCAATGTAAGGGCAAGGTGGTGGTGACCACATTCGCTTCCAACATGTTCCGTATTCAGCAGATAGTGGATGCGGCTGTTGCCTGTGGACGCAAGGTGGCGGTGGCCGGACGCAGCCTGGAACGCAATATGGATATCACCCATACACTGAACCGGCTGAATGTGCCGGCCGGTACCATGGTGGATATCAAACAGTGCGGGCATGTTCCCGACCATGAATTGCTGATTATTGCCACAGGTTCGCAGGGTGAATCGCGGGCGGCGCTGGCACGTCTGGCACAGGGCCGTTTCAAGGGTGTTACGATCGGGGAAGGGGATATGGTGATTTTCTCATCCAGCAATATTCCCGGCAATGAACGCATTATCGCCGGCCTGTATAATCATATTTATCGTCGTGGTGCCCGTGTGATGCACGCCCGTCAGGCTCCGTTGCATGTGTCCGGCCATGCCCAGGCGCATGAATTGAAAATGATGATGCAACTGACGCGGCCGAAATTTTTCTATCCGGTACACGGAGAATACCGGAATCTGATTGAACATCGCGATCTGGCGATAGCGACCGGTATTCCTTTTGAAAAGACGATCATTGCTGAAAATGGCCACTGCGTGGAAGTGGATCATGAAACCATTCAGGCGGGACCGGATTTTCATTCCGGTGCAGTCTTTGTCGATGGCGATGTTCGTGATGAAATCGATGGTATTGTACTGCGTGATCGCAGGGTATTGGCTGAAGACGGCATGATTTCCGCCACTGTGCTGGTGAGTCAGCATGAGGGCACGCTTCTCGATGTGCCGGAACTGGTGGCGCGCGGTGTGTTGCATGAGTCTGCCAGTGAAGAGGTGTTGGCTAGAGCCGCTGCGGCGCTGCAGCA
>JAUZQH010000003.1 GCA_030951065.1 Mariprofundus sp.
GGCCATAGACGCCCATCTGCAAACGGAACGGCGTAAAACGTTCCTCGCTCATGGTTCCCGCTTTGAACGCCTTGAAACCGGCCTCGAATTCATCCACATCGGACGTATGTGCAAAATCAAATTCTGTCATTTTTAACCCCATACTCACCGCAGAGGACGCAGAGGACGCAGAGAAAAAACCATAATGGGTTTCCTCTGTGTCCTCTGCGTCCTCTGCGGGAAAAAGTCTTTATTCGCCGAACTTTAGTTCGCAGGCCTGCTCGTAGGTCACCAAATCTGTAATGGTCGGATTATCACCGCACAGCGGACAGGCCGGATCCTTGTGCAGTTTCAGCTTTTTCCATTCCATGCGCAGCGCATCGAAGACCATCAGCTTCCCGGCCAGTGAATCGCCGATACCGAGTAATTCCTTGACTGCTTCCACAGCCTGAATGGTGCCGACTGCACCAGCCAAAGCACCGAGAATGCCTGCCTCGGAGCACGACGGCACCAGACCTGCCGGCGGCGGTTCGGGATACAGGCAACGATAACATGGCGCACCTTTCTGCTGATGCGGCTTAAAGGTGGCTACCTGGCCTTCAAAGCGGAACATGGCACCGGATATCAATGGTTTCTTCTCAAAATAACAGGCATCATTGACCAGGAAGCGCGTCGGGAAGTTATCACAACCGTCAATAATCAAATCATAGTCACGGATGATTTCGCGCACATTCTCTTCAGTAATAAAATAGTTGTAGGTATTCACCTTCACATCCGGGTTCAACGCCTGCATGGTTTCGCGTGCACTCTCCACTTTGGGCATGCCGACCCGATCCTGATTATGAATAATCTGGCGCTGCAAATTGGATGAATCCACTACATCGGCATCTGCGATACCGATGGTACCGACGCCGGCTGCAGCCAGATAATAGGCTACCGGAGAACCCAGCCCGCCGGCCCCAATCATGAACACCCTGGACTCCAGCAGCTTCGACTGCCCTTCCGCGCCCACCTCCGGCAAAATAATATGCCGCGAATAGCGCTCGATTTGTTCTTCTGTAAAATCAATCATGCTTACTCCGTGAAGTGTGAGGGGTGAAGTGTGAGGAGGGGGGGCTCCTTACGCCTTTCGCCTCACTTCAAATCTATACTTCGATGCCCTTGAACAGATCCGTGGACATATAGCGTTCAGCCATGGAAGGCAGAATCACCACGATGCGTTTGCCTTTCATGTCCGGGCGTGCGGCCACCTGCAAGGCCGCTGCAACTGCTGTGCCGGAGGAGATGCCTCCGGGAATACCCTCTTCATCAGATAACCGACGCGCCATTGCAAAGGCTTCGTCATTGGTAACTTTCACGGCGCCATCCAGAATATCGACATTCAGGTTTTTCGGGATAAAGCCTGCGCCGATGCCCTGAATCTTGTGCGGGCCGGGTGCTTCACCGGAAATCACCGGCGAATCAGCCGGCTCGACCGCAAATGCCTTGAACCCCGGATTGCGCTGCTTGATCACTTCGGCGACTCCGGTAATCGTACCGCCGGTGCCTACACCAGCCACAATCGCATCGACCTTGCCATCGCAGTCACTCCAGATTTCCTGTGCTGTGGTCTGGCGGTGAATTTCCGGATTGGCCGGATTCTCGAATTGCTGCGGCATAAACGCCCCATCGGTTTCAGAGACAATCTCGGTGGCTTTGGCAATAGCACCTTTCATACCTTTTTCAGCCGGAGTCAGCACCAATTCGGCGCCGAGAAGCTTGAGCAGCTTGCGCCGTTCCAGACTCATCGATTCAGGCATGGTCAGGATACAACGGTAACCTTTGGCACGCGCCACAAAAGCCAGCGCAATCCCCGTATTACCGGAAGTCGGCTCGACAATCACACCGCCTTCTTTCAGGCTGCCATCAGCTTCTGCAGCTTCAATCATGGCCTTGCCGATACGATCTTTCACTGAATTCAGCGGGTTATAAAACTCGCACTTGGCAATGATTTCGGCATCGGCATCCGCGCCGATTCGATTCAACCGAATCAACGGCGTATTGCCGACTGTTTCTGCTACATTGTTATATATCGCCATAACCCACTCCTTTTATCTCATATTTCAGCCACAGATGAACGCAGATTTAGTTTTCCTAGCGACCCTGTGTCTTGTGGTTCGTGCTTTTACCCTTCAATCACATCCTGCTCGATTGGCGCAACGTTGACGCCCTGTCCGACCAGCCACTTCGTTGCAGCTTCAACCACATCATCTTCACCATCGATTTCCAGACCAACCAGTCCCATATGATCTTTTACTTCGGCTGTGCGAATATTTGTAATGACATCAAATTTTTTGCCCAGCTTCCAGATCAAAGGCTCCCGGACTGTTGACTCGTCAAATGTCAGATAAACTCTTAGCTTCATAATATCTCCTGGGACATAAAAATATTTGTTCGAGAGCAAGGCCTGGAAAATTCAAGCATCGACGAATTTTCCGTAACGCAACTATCGGGAAAATATATTATTTTCCGCCTGCAATGGCCGGTACGATGGATACTTCATCACCGTCTTTCAGCTCGGTGGCACGACCAGCCATAAAACGCACATCCTCATCATTCACGTAGACGTTAACAAAACGGCGGATTTCTCCATTGTCATCACACAGCCGCTCTTTCAGACCCGGATGTGCAGCTTCCAGATTTTCAATAATTTCGCCCACGTTTGCGCCTTCAACAGACACCTCATCAGCACCGCCGGTCAATTTACGCAGCGGGGTTGGAATACGTACAGATACACTCATTTCTTTCTCCTTTATCAATATAGGTTACATCGTAAAAAACAATTATGCAGCAGCGTCAAAGCCATCGGCTTCTGCCAGGGCATCGAATTCTCTTAAACTCGCATTGATAATACGCGGTTTATTGATTGCATCGGCAATAGCTTCCTGAGTTTTCAGACCGTTGCCGGTAATACACAGCACTATCGATTCATCGCGCGGCAGTTTGCCCGATTCAATCAGTTTTTTCGCACAACCCAGTGTGACACCACCGGCAGTCTCGGCAAAAATACCTTCGGTTTCAGCCAGAAGCTTCATCGCTGCGATCACTTCCTCATCTGAAATATCCTCGGCCCAGCCACCGGATTCCTTGATGACGCGATTGGCATAATAACCATCGGCCGGATTCCCGATAGCCAGCGATTTGGCCACCGTATCGGCATGCACCGGATGAATCATATCCGTGCCATCTTTCACCGATTTGGAAATCGGTGAGCAACCGGTTGCCTGCGCGCCATATACGGCAGTACCGTTATCTTCGATCAGATCCAGCTTGATGAACTCCTTGATCGCTTTATCCACCTTGGTACACAGCGAACCGGATGCCATCGGAACCACCACATGCTTCGGAGCCTGCCACCCCAACTGTTCCATCATCTCATAAGCCAGCGACTTGGAGCCTTCGGCATAAAACGGTCGCACATTCACATTCACAAAAGCCCACCCGTACTTGCCTGCCACTTCCGAACACAGACGGTTCACATCATCATATTTACCCTTGATGCCAATGATATTGGTACCGAAAATACCGGCTCCCAACACTTTCCCCTGTTCCAGATCATGCGGAATAAACACATAGGATTCCAGCCCCGCCGCCGCTGCATTGGCAGCCACAGAGCCAGCCAGATTGCCTGTTGAAGCACAGGCTACGGTCTTGAATCCGAATTCAACAGCTTTGGACAGTGCAACGGAAACTACGCGATCCTTGAATGACAGTGTTGGATAACAGACGGAGTCGTTTTTGATATACAATTCCGAAACGCCCAGTACTTTTTCCAGGTTTTTCGCGCGCACCAGCGGTGTAAAGCCATTCTGCGCCCCGACCGTTGGCTCGCCGTTAATTGGCAACAGTTCTTTATAACGCCACATCGTCTGTGGGCGTGATTCAATCAGCTCACGGGTAAAGTACCCATCCAGCTTCTCATAGTCATAGACCACTTCCAGAGGCCCGAAACAAAACTCACAAACGTGAGTAGGCTCAATGGCGTATTCCTGACCGCATTCCCTGCACTTCAATGCACGAACAATGTTCATGTGCCTTATCTCCAATATCAGCCAGTCCAGAAATAAAAAAACCTCCGCGATAAAGCGAAGGTTGTATCAAGAGAGTACACGGTATGTGTATCAGACGAACAACCCGCATCATCGCTCCCTCAAGGTAAACCTTTCGGGCAGGCATTGGCACCATTCTCCTCAGACCCCTCAGGGTATCCTTGGCCGGTTGCCGCAGTATCATAGGGCCTGCACCCTCCACCGCTCTGGATAAGCCGGATTTATTATGTGACGGCGAATTATCATACCCTGTTCACAAAACGCAAGTCTTATTCGTACAATCAATTGCCAATCCCCTACAAGTCAGTTATGCTTTAGCGTAAGTATTTTCTTCTCGAGCTGCACCCTACCCTCCCTATCCAGGTGCAGCGACGCCCCGGTTGATTCAGTTCAACCGGGGCGTTTCATTTGCATCTTGCTGAAGCCATATAACCGCCAAGACCATATAACTTGACAGTTTTACTAGGGATTACGACGATGCCGTCCCTGATGGAGGTTACCATGCTTGCTGAAGCCGATATTCTTAAAGCCCTTTCCGGTATTATTGACCCGGATTTCAATAAAGACATTGTCACCCTCGGTTTTGTAAAAAATATCACCATCAATGCCGGTGTCGTTGCCTTCACCATCGAACTGACAACACCGGCCTGCCCGATTAAAGAAGAGTTTCGCAGACAGGCGGATGATGCCGTATCCGCACTCCCCGGCGTTAACGAAGTCAATATCACCATGACCGCTAAAATGACTCCCGGCCGCAGTAAGGAAGCGATTACCGGCGTCGCCAATATTATTGCTGTGGCATCGGGCAAGGGAGGAGTGGGGAAATCCACCACAGCCGTGAACCTTGCCGTGGCCATGGCACAAACCGGTGCCCGCGTCGGATTGCTGGATGCCGATATCTACGGCCCTTCCGTTCCGCGCATGATGGGCCTGGCCGGCTACAAACCTGAAATTGATTATGACAAAAAGACCTTCTACCCTCTGGAAAATTACGGCGTGAAAACCATATCTATCGGTTATCTGGTAGAGGAGAATCAGGCCATGATCTGGCGCGGCCCGATGGTTTCCGGTGCTTTAAGCCAGCTACTCACCGATGTGCTGTGGGGCGAACTGGATTATCTGTTTGTCGACATGCCGCCCGGAACCGGCGATGTACAGCTGACACTGACCCAGAAAGTGCCCGTGACAGGTGCGGTGATGGTCACGACACCACAGGATATTGCTCTGCTGGATTGTCGCAAGGGTATCGAAATGTTCAAAAAGGCAGGTGTGACCACACTCGGAATTGTCGAAAACATGAGCCAGTTCATCTGTCCGCACTGCGGTGAATCCAGCCCGATTTTCGCCGAGGGCGGGGCCGACCGACTCAGCAAGGAATATAATACCAGCGTACTGGCTCATATCCCGCTGGATATGTCTATTCGCGAAAAATCCGATGAAGGCACACCGATTGTGGCAGCCGCACCGGATTCAGACCAAGCCAAAGTTTATCATGCACTGGCTGGTGAAGTAGCCCGAAAAATCAGCGTCTTAAACAGTCGAAAAATTGATATTCCGGTGATTGTGCAGTAAATCAATCAATACCAATCAACCCACTGTCGCAAAGCAGCGTTCGCATGCGCATGCATAAAGTGTCCGAATCATACTTGCTGTAGGCAAGGGCTGGCAGCTTCCCCCACACCGGCGCAGGCCAGGCCGGGTCGCTTCTGTATCGTACAATATGATGAATATGCAGCTGGGGAACAACATTCCCAAGAGCCGCAACATTGATTTTATCTGCCTTGAATTCTGTTTCGATACACCCGGCCAGCAAAGAGGATTCGCGCATCAGTTGCTGCTGATCCGCTTCCGGTAACTGGTGGATTTCGTGAATATCCGGGCGCTGCGGCACCAGAATGAACCATGGATACCGGCTGTCATTAAGCAGCAACAGAACGGACAAGGGAAAGCTACCGATCACAAAACAGTCCTGCTTCAGTTGCGGGTGCAAAATCATGCATCCGCCTTCAGCTGTCTGGCCAGGAATCTGTCCAGCTGATTGGCAAAGCGTTGCCGGTCTGTGTTACTGAATGCTGCCGGCCCACCTGTCACCACCCCCTCCCCACGCAGATCATCCATAAAGTTGCGCATACTCAGCGCTCCGCGAATATTATCGGAGGTATACATTTCACCGCGTGGATTCAGGGCAAAGCCGCCTTTTTCGATCATGCCTGCAGCAAGCGGAATATCGGCGGTAACGGCCAGATCGCCCGGCTCGGCATGGTCGACGATATAGGCATCGGCCACATCCGGTCCCGCAGCTACTCTAACGGCATTGATATATTCGGATTCAGGGTATTGGAGCCTTGAGTTAGCCACCAGCGTCAAAGCGATACAGACACGGTCGGCAGCGCGGAACAGAATCTCCTTAATCACTTTGGGACAGGCATCTGCATCCACCCAGATATGCACAGACCTTAATGTCCCAGCAAACGGTTGGCTTTTATCAAATCACAGGGCCTGCCGATATCAAACCAGTAGCCATGGTGCACAAGGCCTTTACATGCGCCTTTGGCAATCATTTCGCGAATGGAACGGGCCAGTGAAAATACTTCGTCCGTTTCATAATGCCCAAACACCGATTCATCCCAGACCGAGACACCGGCAAAGGTAAACCGGTCATAACCGCTCATCGACACATCATCACCATGCAGAATAAAATCACCTTTCTGATGATGTTGTGGATTATCAACCAGCGCAATGCTGCAACCACCTGCAGGTGCCATAAGCGCCAGACGGGATATATCAATATCAGCCAGTACATCACAATTGTGAACCACAACAGGACCACTGCCCGGCAACATGGACAGGGCTTTCTTCACACCGCCACCTGAATCCAGTAATGTTTCTTCATAACTGATACAGATATGGCAACCGAACCTCGACCCGTCACCCAGATAATCTGCCAGTTGATCGGCATGATGAAAGGCATTCACAGCAATCTCACGTACACCATGTGCCACCAGCCGTCGGATCACATGCACAATCGCCGGCTCACCCGCCACCCGCACCAACGCTTTAGGGCGATGGCTGGTCATCCATTTCAACCTTGTCCCCATGCCCGCCGCTAAAATAACAGCGCGGTCCATTTGCTCCATGCCCATCTCCCCCGTAACATTCTCGTAATTTAAAGAAACACTGTAGCCAGTTCAGCATGAATCAGTTTATCTTTAAGCCCAAACAACTATAAATTTTGAACCGCAAAGTATGCAGATATTCTTTCCATTGCACACGCTGGAGCTAAACATTTTTGCCACAATCACCCGTTCAGCTTTTCAATCAACTCCGGCATTTTTTCAAGTGCCGCCTGCCTGCCCTTTTCAATTTCCTGTTCCGGATTGGAAAAGTCATGCCATTGCGTAAAACCAACCAGCGGCTCGATCAGTACATCTGCAAATGTTTTGTTATATCTTCGCAAATATAATGATTTGACCTGAGTTGCCCAATCCAGCATGCCATAAACATTAGTCGGTTCATTTTCTTCCCCCGGTCGGGATCCCACATTCACGGCCAAAACCAGCTGATCGGAAGTCGTTACCATTTGTGCCTCTCTGGCCGGCAAATCTGAAGCCACCCCGCCATCCACAAATTTTTTTCCGCCGATTTTAACCGGATCAAACACACCCGGGATCGCCATACTGGCAGCAATTGCACATGGCAGTTTCACATCCGAATTGACCGAAAACAGATGGCATTCACCGCTGGGAAACTGTACTGCGGTCACATACAATGGAATTTTGGCATCCCTGAAGGATTCACCGCCACAAAATGCGAAAGCAATATCCACCAGCGCATCGGTATCGGCTATAGCCAGCTCGGTTGCAGCTCTGGTATACAGCAACGTCTGTTTGGCAGCGGCACTCAGCTTCGACAACCATCCCTGATCCTGCAAATCAGCCCCGTCAAGTGCAGGGAGGTCCAGCCTGGAGAAGGTTTCCGATTGAAGAATTTCACTGGCACGCTGAATCACCGCCCTGGCATCCGGATTCACCGCATACATGGCTCCGAACAATGCCCCGATACTGCTACCAACAATCGCATCCGGCTTAAGCTTATGCTGCTCCAGAACATCCAACACACCCAGATGCGCCAGACCACGGCCACCACCGCCACCCAGGGCCAGCACAAAACCGTTTTTCTTCTCTTTTCGGCGCTCAAAAATACGTTCAAGTAAATTCATTGATGTCACTCTTATGCTTCCTGTTCCGGTAACGTCGCCACATCAGCCAACTTTTCGCACAGGGCTGTTACCTGCTCCGTCGATAACTGGTTCGATTGCTTACCGGTAATGAAGAACACATCGACAGCCCGCTCACCAAATGTTGAGACGGATGCCCCGTGTAAAATATAACCCTGCGCACTAATCACCTCAGCCAATCTGGCCAATAACCTGGGCTGGTCGGCAGCAGACACCTCAATGACTGTCTCCCGAAACGAGGCCTTGGGCAATTCACGCACCCGTACCGGCACGCGTTGCATCAAGACACTGACCTTGAAATTGTTATCTACTCTCACCTTTTCAATCTCATCCTGCTGCAACAGCCCGTTGATACGAGTCTCCAGCCGCTCCAGATCGGATTCGACATCGAAGGGGGAGCCATCTGAAGCCTGCAAATGGAATACATCCAGCACCCGGCCATCATGCAGCTTATAAGCCTGTGCCGCCACAATACTGGCATGCCCGGAAGTCAGTGTTGCAGCCAGCGCGGCAAACAATCCCTCACGCTCATGGGCAACCACAAAAACCAGAGTTTCGGATCGCTCTTTGTCCACCCACAGCTGAACGGCATCGTCCGGATGATCAGCAAGCAGTTCGGTGATTTTACGCAGCTGTCTTGGCGCAAAATGCATCACGCATGGCACCGACAACAGCGAAACCGCCGCCTGTAACGATGCCTGATCCCCGTTGGCCTTTTCCAGCACGGTCTCCAATCGTGTGCGATAACGCTGTTCGCCAGCCTCACCACCAGCCTGATCTCCCTGCAGGCACTGGGCGGTTGCATGGTAAATCTCGCGCAACAATGTGCCCTTCCAGTCATTCCAGACATTCGGTCCGACAGCGGCAATATCCGCCACCGTCAGCAACAACAGGTATTGTAATCGCTCGAGATCACCAACACGCTGGGCAAATGCGCTGATCACTTCCGGGTCGGACAAATCAAAACGCTGACTTTTGACTGCCATCAGCAGATGCTCGCGCACCAGCCATTCAATGAGCTCGGTTGCATCGCGATTCAGGCCGATACGCTGGCAGAAGTTGCGCGCAATCACTGCACCATTCTCAGAGTGGTCTCCCTCTATCCCCTTGGCAATATCATGAAAGAGCAGCGCCAGATACAACAACTCGGGCCGCTTGATTCTATGACATACCTCATGTGCCAGTGGCAGGCGCATATCACGTTCCTGATGCCAGAAGTTTCTGGCTTCGCCGATTGCCCGCAGGGTATGCTCATCCACAGTATAGGCATGATAGCGATTGAACTGCCCAAGCCCTACCACATCACGAAATTCAGGAATAAAGCGCCCCAGCACTCCGGTAATATTCATACCGCGCAAGACCCAGTGAACATTCCGGTTGCTGCGCAGAATTTGCAGAAACAGCCTGTGCGCCTCGGGGTTACTGCGAAAGTCATCATCAATCAACAGCACATCAGCACGAATCTGGCGCAGGGCCTGACTGGAAAGCATTCTTCGGTCCTGCTGTGAAATATGGAAAATACGCAGTAACCGTAACGGTTCATCTTTAAACACATCGTCATGAGCAATCCCGACCAGTTGCCCCTCAAGCGTAAAACCATCCCCGATATTGCGTTTGAATGTGAATCGCTGCGGATGCAGCTGCTCTTTGAAATGCATGCGCATCAAGCCGGTAATCCGCGATATCCGGCCCACATGCCGAAAATAGTCTTTCATGAATGCGTCAACAGCCGGAAGATGATTCGCTGACTCGTAGTGCATGCGCTCAGCCAGCACCACCTGTTGCTCAAAACCAAGACGATCGGATGCGCGCTTCACTTCCAGATGCAGGCCGGCCCGACAACGCCAGAGGAAATCCTGGGCACTAAGAAGATGGTCCCTTTCCCGGCTGGAAATAGCCCCTTTATCGACCAGGCCTGCAACATCCTCACAGCCATACCAGGCCTTGGCCAGCCAGAACACCGTCTGCACATCGCGCAAACCACCCTTGCTTTCCTTGATATCCGGCTCCATCAGAAATGCGGTACCGCCGGTACGCTCATAACGGCCTTCCAATTCGGCCAGCTTGGCTTCTATGAATGCCTTGCGCTGCTTCCTGAAAAACAACCCGAGTTTATCCTGTAGCTGAGTATAATGATCACCCGGGCCTGCCAGCAGCCTCGATTCCATCGCTGCCGTCGCTGACGACCAGTCTTCGTGAACATGCAACAGCGTATCTTTAACCGTACGCACAGCATGGCCGATCTTGGCTCCCATATCCCACAATGAAAGAAGAAATGCCTGCATCTCCTCCTCGACTTCCGGCGGACACGCCTCAGGCACAAGAAACCATAAATCCCAATCGGAACAAGGTGCCAGCTCTCTGCGCCCGTACCCTCCCACTGCGACAAGGTCCACGCATGCCGATGCCGTTGGTGCTGTATCCTTCCACAACCCGGTTAACAACACGTCCACATTGCGGCACATCAGCATGCTTAATTCAGCACCGCTATCGCCAGCATCGAAGGCTTCGGCAACCGAATCAAACAGCGATGACAGCGCCTCTTTTTCAGCCATGGCTATTTGCAGCGATAGACATCAAACACCTGTTCACCATCAACAATTTTACTCATGGCAACGATCGTATCCCCTTTCATTTCCGCCGCTGCATTGCGGCCGAGTGTTTCCAGCTCCGCACTCATCTTATCCTCTGAGCGGGAAATAAAAGCCACCTTGTCCAACACGGACACCGTCGCGCGACCCAGTTTTTTACAGCCATCTATCTGGCTGAGATATGCCACCCGTACATTCAATGCTTCACTGGTCGGTTCCACCCAGGGGGTGCAGCCGCCCAGAACAATAACTGAAACGCATAACATCCAACTGATTTTTTTCATATGTCATCAACCTCTTTTTTTAATGTATCCAGAAATGTCAGTGCATCCAGCGGACGCATGGCGTCCACATCAGCCTCCGCCAGTTTATCATGCAATTGCCGCAAACGCTCCAATTCCGCTTCCTGCTGTTTCTTTTCCGCCACAGCAAACAAACCCAGTTGCGATTTTCCCGTTTCCGCCGCCAGTTCGGAACCATGTTCGAGGCGAAACAGATGCTCGCGCGCCCGCCTGATCACCTGACGCGGCAAACCCGCCAGTTGCGCCACCGCAATACCATAGGACTGATCGGCAGCATCCTCCACCACCTGATGCATAAAAATCACTGAACCGTTCCACTCTCGCACAGTCACCGAAGCATTAAACGCAGCATCATATTCATCCGGTAATTCCGTAAGTTCATGATAATGCGTCGCAAACAGCGTCATCACATCCTTTGCGCCAATCAGCTGTTCCGCCACCGACCAGGCAATAGCAAGGCCGTCCCAGGTACTGGTGCCACGACCGATCTCATCAATAATAACCAGTGAGCGGGGCTCCATCTGATTCAGAATCGTCGCGGTTTCCATCATCTCGACCATGAACGTGGAACGACCGCTGGCCAGTTCATCGCCGGCACCCACCCGGGTAAAAAGACGTTTGGTCAATGGAATGCGTGCTTCATCCGCCGGCACAAAACAACCGGTATGCGCCAGCCAGACAATCCATGCCACCTGCCGCATATAGGTAGATTTTCCCCCCATATTCGGACCGGTCAACAGCATGAAACGACGGGACTTCATATCCATATGGGTGTCATTGGCCACAAACGGTTCATCGGGCGGTAAATGTCGTTCCACAACCGGATGCCTGCCACCGACCAGTTTCAGGGCACGGCCGGCATGAACTTCCGGTCGTACATAACGATGTTCCTTGGCCAGTGCAGCGAAACAGGCAACAACATCCAGTTCTGCCACTGCCCTTGCAGCCTGCTGAATGGCCGTTGCCTGCCCTGAAATACGTTGCCGGAGCATTTCGACCCGTTCATCTTCACGCTGCATCGCAGCATCGCGTGCCCCCAGGATCTCGGCTTCAAAACTGTGCAACTCATCGGTAATAAAACGTTCGGCATTCACCAGTGTCTGCTTGCGCACATAATCAACAGGCGCTTCCCTGGCCTGAGCTTTGGATATCTCGATAAAATAACCGAATACCTTATTATATTTCACACGCAAATTGGCCAGGCCGGTACGATCACGTTCACGCTGCTCATAATCACGCAACCAGTCGCCGGCATCATTTGCCAGACCACGCAAACGATCCAGTTCGACATCGAATCCTTCCCGAATCAGTCCGCCATCCCGAAATGCCTGCGGTGGCATATCCACAACCGCAGCAGCCAGCTCATCGGCCAGCGATTCCAGCCCCTGCAAAGCTGCAATCATGTCATCAAACAAACCGCTGCGATCCCCCAGTTGCTGTCGTAATTCAGGCAAAGCCAACAAGGCATCCGTTAAACCCCGGAAATCGCGCGGGGCAGCCCTGCCGAGCACAATGCGGGTCAGCATGCGCTCCATATCGCGCACACCGGCAAGCTGTTCACGCAAAGCTGCCAGCGTATCTGCATCGTCCACCATGCTCTGCACCGCATTCTGACGTTCGTTTAACTGATCCAGGTTCGTCAATGGCCGGTCGATCCAGTCACGCAGCAAGCGCGCTCCCATCGGCGTACAGGTACCATCCAGCACATGAATCATGCCGGCCTTCGGGTCACCGGCCAGCGAACAATACAGCTCCAGATTACGGCGCGAACGCGCATCAATGCGCATACATGGCGCCTGCTCAATAAACACCGGCAACGATAAATGCTCCAGTGCACATTTCTGGGTTTGCCCCAGATATACCAGTACGGCACCAACCGCTGCCGAAACCTGTTCGTGTTTCTCCAGATTCAACGATTGCCAGTCCGATACACCGAAATATCGTTCCAGCTGTTCGCGCGCCACTGCCGCTGAAAAGCTCCAGTCTCCCGGATGTGTTGTCGGCACATCGGCCTGTGCCGTTTCAGAACACGGCAGTAACAATTCCGCCGGAGCCAGAACCGCCAGCTGCTCTTCCAGCTCCGCTTCGCCCTGCCCCTCCAGCAACCGCCAGTTACCACAGGATAGATCAACAGAAGCCAGTCCCCAGCATTCACCTTTTCGGAAACAGGCCACCAGCGGTGCAGAACTGGCCTGATCAAGAAGCTCCGATTCAGTAATGGTGCCGGCGGTAACCACACGGACCACTTCACGCCGAACTGGCCCTTTTGATCCATCCGGCGGTTCCATCTGGTCGCAAACGGCTACGCGTTTGCCTGCCGCGACCAGCCTGGCCAGATAACCCTCGGCCTGATGCCATGGCACACCGGCCATCGGAATATCTTCTCCGTTGGATTTGCCGCGCTTGGTCAATGTAATGCCCAGAATTTTAGATGCCTCGACAGCATCTTCGAAAAACATCTCGTAAAAATCGCCCATACGGTAAAACAGCAAACAGTCCGAATATTCGGATTTGATTTTAAGATACTGTTGCATCATGGGGGTATGGGTGCTTTCCGTAACCTTCTTCGCCATGCCCGCAATGTAACATGGCCATCAGGGATTCTTAACCTGAATTATTCCCGCCGATTTATCACTTCATAGCTCTGTATGGACATGGGATCGCTTTGCGCATTTTTATCGGCGGCCTTGATTTTTCGACTCACCGTTGATCGGTGCAATCGAGCA